>NZ_BAWW01000002.1 GCF_000875975.1 Parachlamydia acanthamoebae
TTCATCTAATTCTTTAACTGTCTCAAATTTCATGTAGCCTCCTGATTTTGAGGCTCTAATATACACTCAAAAGTTTAATTTCGAAAGATGTCTATTCTATGACTGATGGCTTTTCAAGTTGAAAAGTCATCAGTCATTCTTCAAAGACATCAAAATTTGCCCTTGTTCGTTTTACCGCCTATATATGGGGCATCATTTCTTACTTTGCCTCCAGAAGGAGAGCTGAATAGGGAGGCATTTCATAATGCTCTAAGTTCATGGGAATGGGATTTTCAAGAAAATCGTCAGGTGAGTCTTTGCTGGTGTTAACAATCCAGTACCATTGCGTGGAGAGTGGGCTAGCGGGAATGTGTACTTTTATTGGAAATCCATCTGCATTAAACGCTGCATACAAGGTGCCTTTCTTATTTGGATTTTTAAGAGTAAAGGCGATAAAACGGTTGTCGACCTCCCACTGAGGTTGGAAAGGCTCTTCTCCGTGCCAATCGATGTCATCGGGTTCCAAAAATGTGGATCGTTGCAAAATAGGATGGGCATGTCTAAAATGAATCAGCTCTTTATAATAACGATAGAAGGCGTTGTGATTTTTTAATTGATCCCAGAGAAACCAATTGAGTTCGTTGTCTTGGCACCACGTGTTATTATTGCCTTTTTTCGTGTGCCCATATTCATCTCCCATTAAAAGCATGGGTATACCCTGAGAAAGCATCAGGATTAAGTGAAAATTGCGCATTTGCCTTTCACGTAATTGAAGAATTTGCGCATTCTCAGTGACTCCTTCTTCGCCACAATTCCAGCTGTCATTGTCGTTTGTGCCGTCTCGATTATCCTCGCCATTGCTGAGATTGTCTTTCATGTTATAACTGACAAGATCGCGCAATGTAAAACCATCATGGACGTTGATAAAATTAATGCTGCTGGTTGGTGCTCGCCCATTTCCGTACATGTCGGATGAACCAGATATCCGGGTCGCAAATTCCCCTTTTTGGTGATCGGTTCCTTTTATAAATCTTCGGATGCTATCCCGATAACGCCCATTCCATTCACACCAACGATTTTTTTGAGGATAAAAGTCTCCAACCTGGTAAAGCATTCCGGCATCCCAAGGTTCTGCAATTAGTTTGACTTTTGATAGAATGGGGTCTTCAGAAATGGCTTCAATGACCGGGGGAAGAGGAACTGGAATCCCTTGTTCATCGCGCGTTAAAGCAGAGGCTAGATCAAAACGAAAGCCATCCACATGCATTTCTACCACCCAGTATCGCAAACAATCAAGAATGAATTCGCGCACAACAGGGTGATTGCTATTCACTGTATTTCCGCAGCCGGTATAGTCTTTGTATTGCTTTTCTTCATCTTGGATATAATAGATCTCATCTGCTAAAGCTCTAAAACAAAATCCAGGTTTTTTTTTTCCTCCTTCTGCCGTATGGTTAAAAACGACGTCAATAATCACTTCGATTCCATGTCGATGGAGCTCCCGCACCATTGTTTTAAATTCTTGAATGACCACTCCTGAATTTTCTTCGGATGCATACCGCTTCATAGGGGAAAAGAAATTAACGGTAGAATAACCCCAATAATTATAGAGTTGCTTTTCCTGATTGGGGAATAGCTTTTGGTATTCATTTTCGTTAAATTCTTGGATAGGGAGCAATTCGACGGCGTTAATGCCTAGGTCTATTAAATGAGGAATTTTTTCAATCACACCTAAAAATTGTCCTCGGTGTGAGACTTGACTAGAGGGGTGCTGTGTAAATCCTCTCACGTGCATTTCATAAATGACCAAATTTTGCAAAGGCAGGTGAGGCGATTTGACATTTTGCCAATCAAAGGTGTTTGCTGAAGGATGAGCACAAGAGGGGGCGTAATTGCCACTTTTCCCCCATATATGTGTCGATGTTAGAGATTTAGCATAGGGATCTAATACCTTTGTGTAATGGCTGCCATCTTCTTTTTTTATTTCAAATGCATATATTAAATCGGCAGGAAGATTTTTCACATATGCGTGCCAAATTTCACCGGTCTGGAAAAGAGGAATTTGAGCAATGGGAGGATCAGTGGGTTTTAAAAAAAGATGAAGGGTTACGTTTTGGGCCTGATGCACAAAAAGGGAAAAATTGATTCCGCCGCAATCACCAAAGATACCTAAGTTAAGAGGGGATCCTTTTTCTACTTGAAAAGACTGAAGCTCTGACACGTATTTGCCTAAATTAAAGGAATTAGAGATAATTTGTGTATACCGAACTGAAATTTTATGTGCAAATTTTTTTATAGGGATTATTAGTTAAATTAAAATTATTATTGTTTTGTTTTATTGATTGAATTGCAGTTTATTGTTTAAAGATATTATAATAAAAAGATGTAAAAAGGATGTTTATAGTTTATTGTTTATATGAATTTATCAATGATTTTAGAGAGTAGGGATTAGGGGGCAAGCTGCAGAGAAAACAGTTTACTTTTAAACGACAATCTTGCATCTTTGATCTTTTTTAAGAATGGATTCTTACTTAAAAATTATGAAAAACTTTTAAACTGTAACCCTAGGTTGCAGCGTAACCTTTAGGAGGTTGTGTATGTCGTTTGAAAATGCTAAAGAGAACCTTAAAGAGTTCGGGAAAGAGCTTGGTTTAGAGGGGTTAGAGTTTGACGAGAACAATACCTGTATTTTGGGGATTGATGATGAGTTTTCGTTACATTTAACTTACGAACCAAATTCTAAAAGACTCTATCTCTATTCTCCTCTTCTGGATGGACTTCCACGCGACGACAAAACAAAACTACGCCTTTACGAAAAACTACTAGAGATGTCCATGCTCGGTGGCCAAATGGCGGGTGGGGGCGTTGGTGTTGCTGTGCAGGAAGAGCTAATTCTTATGCATTGCACCATTGATATGGAACATGCAGTCCCATCAGCTCTCAGAGCGTTTGCTCCTCTCTACGTAGAAACAGTAGAAGGCTTACGTAAGCTTTGTGCAGAAATCTCAGAAGGTAGAGATACAGCTTCTAAGCCAAAAGAAAGCGATATGCTTCCTGGTGGATTGTCTGGGAAAAAAGGCAATCAAGGATTTATCAAAATCTAGTCCCCTGTAAATGTGCCGTTGAATATTTCTTGATTCAACGGTGCATCATTTTTATGCAGAGTGGTTGGCAATCCAATCTCTAATCTGTATACGAATATCTTGTTCTTCTTTTTTCAGGTGATTGAGTTCTGTCTGAAAACTCTCAAGTAATTCTCCTAATACGGAATAGGTCTGGATGAGGCTTTGATCGATTGTTTTAAAATTCCACTTCTTTTTGCAAAAATCTAATAGTTCAGAATAGATGGTAAGGGCAGATTTTGAAAGGGCTTTTAATTCAATGTCATCCTCAGTAAGAGTATTTTGGTATTGCTGAAGCGTTTCTAACGTTTGCACAATGACCCGTTGAATGGCTTCTAGATGTTGGGCAATTTGTTGGTTAGGATTTCTTCCAAAAATATAGCATAAAATTCCTTGTTTTTTTACGGCGTAACGGACGCTCAGGATTCCTTCCACCAATTCAAGCAGCAGCTGTGTTTGGTTGTGTAGACCTTGAATACTTTGCTGGAGATTAAGTGTATGGTTTAAAGATCCTTTAAGGGCGGTATAAATAGGCTGCTCGGAGGGGTAAAGGCTGAGAATCATGAGGGAAAGATCTTCTTCCATCCGGTCAATATTCTCTTCTGCAGTATCCTCCAAAGAATCTAAAAGATGATCCATTCCTATGAGTTTTTGTTTTGTTTCCGCAAGGATTTTTTGAGCAGCTTTAAGCTGCTCTTCTAAATAAAAATCGGATGTTTTTTGATAAAATAACGTATTTTTCAACGTCTCAATAGCCTTTTCCTGTTCAGTTATAGCTGTTTCTACTTGCTCTCTTTGCAAAGATAAAGTTTGTTTTTCAGTATGGGAAAGTCGTAGAAGATCGAGCTCTTCTTTCATCGAACGAATTTTTTGGGGATCCATAGGGTGCATAATTACCTTGATTTTGCTGGCCATATTATTTATGGTATAAAGCTGCAATTTTATACAAATCAACATCAGGGCTTCAAGCATTAAAAAATTGGATTTCAATTTTTACGTGTTTAAAATTTAAGCTCTGAGATCATTAAAGGAAAAGCTATGAATCATCTTTATCTTGCAGGACATCTCGGAGCAGATCCAGAAACGCGTTTTACACCTGGTGGACAAAAAGTCACGACTTTACGTATTGCCACAAACTCTTATCAAAATGGACAAGATGTCACCACTTGGTGGCGTGTGACATGCTGGGGAGACAAATTTGACAAAATCTTGCCTCATTTGAAAAAGGGAAGTGCTGTTATCATCATGGGCGAAATGAAAAAACCTGAAATTTATATGGATAAAGAAGGGCGACCTCAAGTTGCACTTGAACTCACAGCAGAAAGCATTCGCTTTAGTCCTTTTGGTAAATCTGAAAAAGGCGATAGAGAGGGCGGTGCTCAGCAGGGTGGTGGATTTGCGCCTCGTCAGCAAAGTCGTGCTGATTTTGGTGAGCAAACGTTCCAGTCGAATGGGGGAGCGGGGTCTTATGGACAGAATCCTTCTTATGAAAACTTTGAGGATGAAGATTCTAAGCTACCTTTTTAAGGTTGCTCCCAATTCCATAAAGTTGGTTGCCAATATCCGTCTGAGAGCTTTTCCAAAGAAATGCCTATCAGACGGAGTGGCACATCTTTTGTGTGTACCTTTAAGAAAAAATCGCGAGCCTCTTCCCAGATGGTTTGTTCATCCTGTGTATGGCTGAACAAAAGGCGAGAGCGTGTCACTGTGCGAAAATCGCTATAGCGTAATTTAAGTGAAAAGCCTCGCGTTCTAGTTTGGTATTTTTTTAATCGTTTACACGCTTTTTGAACGAGTTCAGATAAAGTTTCGAGTAGAATGGTCGAGTCCGCAAGATCGGCTTCGAAGGTTGTTTCTGCTCCAATGGATTTGGGAAAGTATTCTTCTCCATCAACTGGTCGCTTATCAATGCCGTGAGCTGCGAGATAAAAATAGTAGCCCCGCGTCCCATAACGCTCGATCAACGTATCTAAATCGATTTTTTGAAGATCAGCAATCGTGTAAAGACGATCATCGATTAAAGATTTCTCGGTTTTTGAGCCAATACCCGGAATTGCTCCAATCGGGAGTGTTGCAAGAAAAGCAGCTTCTTCCCCAGAAGGAATTTCATAAAGACCATTCGGTTTAGCGCGTGAAGACGCGATTTTAGCAATTAACTTGTTGCTTGCAATTCCGACAGAACATGTCAGTCCCGTATTTTTCAAGACCGCTTCTTTGAGTTTTCTTCCATACTGCTTAGCTGTCATTTCTGGATCATCTTTCAAGAAGGACACATCCATGTAGGCTTCGTCAATACTGACCACTTCTACCAGAGAAGAGTGCCTGGATAGGATATCCATCACTTTGGAAGAGTAATTCCTGTAAATAGCGTAATCCCCCTCCACAAAAATGGCGTGGGGGCATTTTTTTTTTGCTTCAAATAAAGACATGGCGGAGTGGACCCCATAGGCTCGAGCCTCATAGGAGCATGTTGAAACAACCCCTCGTTTATCGGGGGAACCCCCAACAATAACCGGTTTGCCCTTTAAAGAGGGATTGCGCAGAATTTCAATGGAAGCAAAAAATGCATCCATATCGATATGAAAAATAATACGCTGATTCATTCACCTATTTTCGTAAAGCTCAAGAAAAATGTCACGGAGAATTCACTCCATTGAAAGCCATTCTGGCATCTTTTTTGAATTTACGAAGTCATGGGTGAAGGAATACACTTATTCAAGGTTAAATGGAAGAGGGGTATTTCTTTAACTTCTAGATTCTTAATAATTTAAGGTCAGAGGTGTGGTATGATTGAGAAAAAAAAGACAGGGGAAAAAGCGAGTAAAACGGTAAAAGAAGCCATTGTAAAAAAAGTATCAGTCGCACCGGCAAAAAAATCCGTTTCGATTGCAAAAAAAAGTGATGAAAATGAAGTTCCTATAAAGGAACCCACTATTTCGAAAGAGCATAAGGCTCAGCCTTGGATAAAAGTGCAAACTGCCGAAGGATGGAAAAGAGAAAGGCGCAAAGAAAAAATGGCTAGCAAAAAAGAATAGCTTGGAAGAGACTGCTTGAGTATGATGAAGCAAAGTTTGATGGGACAGGAGCTCAAAATTGCGCATTGTGATAATCGTTCAAGCACGTATGGGATCAACACGATTACCCGGGAAGGTTCTTAAGCCAGTATTAGGGCGGCCTTTGCTTGGCTATTTGATAGAACGTCTAAAAGCTGTTGCTAATGCGGATGGTTTGTTGATTGCTACAACGACGCATCCTCTTGACCAAGCCATAGTGGACTACTGTCAGAAGGAAAATGTGCAAGTTGTCAGAGGAAGCGAGGAGAACGTCTTAAGCCGTTATGTCGAAGCGGGCAAATTCACACATGCTGATGCGGTTGTGCGTATCACGGCTGATTGCCCGATTATAGACCCGAAGATTATCGATCAACAGATTACTTTTTATCGAGATCATGCCCATGAATACGATTATATCACGAATGCTTTAAAGCGTACCTTTCCTTATGGAATGGAAGTGGAAGTCTTTTCATTTAAAGAATTGGAAAAAGCTGCTTCGCTTAAAACAAGCTTAATCGAGCAGGAGCATGTGACACCGGTCTTTTATTTTCACCAAAAACAGTACCGTGTCTTTAATGTGACGTTAGAAGAAGATCTTTCTCGCTACCGTTTAACCGTTGATACTCCCGAAGATTTTGAACTTGTCAAGCGGGTGATTGAGGCGCTCTATCCTAAAAACCCGTTATTTTCTTTAGATGACATTCTTTTACTTCTTCAAAAGCATCCAGAATGGCTCCTTCTAAATGCGCAAATTCAACAGAAAAGTGTTAAAAATGATGGGTGAAATGGAAAAAATTCGATTCGAATGTGTGTGCGTTTCTGAAAACCATGCGCACCAGGTGATGGAGTGGCGGAATGACCCTGTAACGCGTGCGATGTCTTTTCATCAAGAGCTTAAAGAATGGGATCCTTTTTGGAAGGAATTTCAAGAACGTTTTTTTGTTTGTCCTGCATTGCCACCCTTATTCATTTTGGTCGATGGGAATCGTGCGGGCTTTTTGGCCTTTCATCCCATTTCACATCCATTAGGAAAAACTTTATCCTGTTGCGAGATTTCAATTCAAATTGCTCCTGAATATCGGGGGAAAGGAGTGGGTGTTCAAGCGCTCAAGGCACTTCATCCATGGGTTTTGCAGCAGGGTTTTCAAGCGATTTATGCAGAGGTTAAGGATGAGAATGTTGCTTCCCAAAAGATGTTCGTAAAAGCGGGATATCAGGAAATCGGGCACACAGACAAGCATTTGGAAGATTCTGGACAGAAAAGTCCGATTATCCGCTATTTAGTCGAGCTTTCAAAGTCAGAAGCCTCTTCTAAAGTATTTGTTATTGCAGAAGCTGGGTCTAATTGGAGAGTGGGTTCGCCAGCTAAAGACCTTGAAATGGGAAAAGCACTCATTGCCGCAGCTGCAGAGGCCGGAGCCGATGCTGTTAAATTTCAAACTTATCGCGCTCAAAATTTGTATGTGAAAAATGCGGGACAAATCGGGTACTTGGAAAGTTCTGGATTTCATGAGGATGTGTATTCTCTCTTAGAAAATTTAGAAATGCCCTATGAAATGCTAGAAGAGCTGGCAAAGACATGTCAAAAATGGGGGGTTGAATTTATGTCGACTCCTTTTTCTAAGCAGGATTTTCTTTTCATAGATCCTTTTGTGAAGCGGCATAAGATTGCTTCTTATGAGTTGAATCATCCACGCTTATTGGAACTGGCGGCTCAGTCTGGAAAACCCCTTTTTCTTTCCACCGGAGCTTCTACAGAGGCAGAGATCGCATGGGCTGTGAAAACCTTCAAGGCATATGGAGGAAAAGATTTAACACTTCTGCAATGCACGGCAGCATATCCCGCACCGCCAGATAGTTTGAACTTGAGGGCGATTGCCTGGATGAAAGCCCGTTTCCGGGTGTCTGCTGGATTATCAGACCATAGTTTACATCCTCTTTATGCGCCTTTAGCTGCTGTCGCGCTAGGTGCAACAGCCATTGAAAAGCATTTTACACTCGATCGCCATCTACCAGGTCCAGATCATGCTTATGCTCTTCTTCCAGAAGAGCTCAAGGAAATGATTAAAACGATTCGGGAGGGTGAAAAAATGCTCGGAACAGGATTTAAAACAGAAAATGCCGTCGAATCGGAATTGCGTTTATTTGCCAGACGCGGATTGCAAGCGATTGCTCCGATTAAAAAGGGGGGTATTTTTGAAGAGGGGAAGAATATAGATATCCTTCGTCCAGGTAATCAGAAGCCAGGTATTCATCCAAAATTTATCTTCCGGGTGGAAGGAAAAAAAGCCACTCGTTCTTTGTCTGAAGGGGAAGGCATTCAATATGGAGACTGGGAGTGACAACCTTAAAAATGCTTTTTGTGGATCTGGATGGAACGTTAGCGGATAGCATCCCACTTTTGTATCATTTTTATCAGACCTTCTTGGCGCGATATGGAAAAGAGGGGAATGTAGACGAGTTTCAGCGCCTCAATGGCCCGACCATTCCTGAAGTTGTGCGCATTTTAAAACAAATATATGCTTTGCAAGAACCCGTGGAGCAATTACTTCAAACTTATGAGCAAATCTTGCTAGATGGGTACGCAAAAGAAACCCCTCTCGCTCCTTATGCAAAAGAAACCCTCTTGAATTTAAGGAGACAAGGTGTCAATTTAGGTTTAGTGACGGCTGCCAAAAAAACATTAGCGGATGCCTTTTTAAAATCTCACGGAATGGACGATTGGTTTGCGTTTGTTTGCGCAGGAGATCACCTGATCAAGGGAAAGCCTGATCCAGAAATCTATGAAAAAGCTGTTCTTTTAGCAGGGTGTGAAAAACCTCATATTTGTGTTATAGAAGATTCAGAAAATGGAGTAAAAGCGGCCTTAGCAGCGGATTTGGCTGTTATTCAAATCGATCTTCGCCAACAAAAACCTCAGATTGCTGGGAACTGGAAAGAAATCTACCAACGTTTAAAAAGATATGATGAATTATCAGATTATTCAGCTGAGCACACATTTTAAAATTGAGATTGTTCAAACATCTTTTGAAAAAAACTTGTCTAGGGATGTGATAAAAGCGATTGATTTAATCTGGGAGAAGGAAAGTCTAACGCGCCCTATTTTCAATGGGAAAATTTTCTGTGTGCTTTCTTTTCATGAACAAACATTAACGGGTCAATTTATTGAATATAAGACTTATCTCGCCAGGCTGCGGGATTCAGCTTTAAAAGAATTTTTACCCGTCTATGTTTTGGGAGTGACTGGTATTACTCAGTGGAGAAACCAGTTTTTATTTGGCAAGCGTTCTGAAGGTGTGACTTTATATCCTGGGCATTATGAATTCGCTCCCGCTGGAGGAGTCGATCTTGGTGCGGTGAATGGGAATTGTATTGATCTTCAAAAGCAAATTTTAATTGAGCTAGAAGAAGAGGTTCGCTTACAAGAACATGAGGTAAGTTCCATTGCTCCTTGGATTTTGATGCGCGACAAATATTCGGGGGACTATGAAGTTTGTCTACACATTCACTTGGATCCTCAATATTCACATGCAGAAATAGCGCCTACTCCTGAATATTCATCCTGTCTTTGGATCGAAGCTGATCAGTTGCATGCGTTCATATTAAAGCCCGCCCTTTCTTTTGTTCCTTTTACCTATTCCTTGCTTCAGCAGATTTAATCACCCAAAAAAACAGCTTTCCGCTATAATTTTCCCTTTTGTTGGCAAAGGACCGCATCATGAAATACACAAACTTTCAAGCTTTTGAAAAACACGTGCGTCATTCGGCCCCTCAACATTTTTCTCCGATTTATTTGCTTATCACACCCGATGATTTTGAAAGGCAAAAAGCAGAGAATCTTTTGCGCAAGGAAGTTTTAGGCAGCCAGATGTCTTCTCCCTATGCTTTTGTCCAAAAAGAAGCTGAATCTCTGCCTATCCAAGAATTAAAAGAAGAATTGAATACGGGTGACATGTTTGCCTCACGTCGAGTTGTGTTGATTCAGCATCTGGATGCTTTAAAAAAGCCTCAGCGGGAATACTTAGAAGAATACTGTCTCCATCCTTCCGCACAACTTTGTTTAGTTTGCTCTGCAGCAACTTTTAATCGGACCACTCAGCTCTATAAAAAAATGGAGAAAGCCGGCGTTATTTTTGATGTAGAGGAAAAAAAACCTTGGGAGCTTGAAAAATATTTGATCGAGCAAGTCATTGCAGATGCACGCGTTGAAGGGAAATCCATGGATAGCAGTGCCGCACAACTCTTAGTCAAGCAGGTCGGAACAAATCGATCGATGTTACATCAGGAGCTTGAAAAGCTATGCTGTTATGTGGGAAACCGTACAAGCATCACTACGCAGGATATTCAAGCCATTTGTGCGAATGTGCCATCTGAAACGATTTGGCAGCTTGGAGATGCAATTTTTCAACGAGATATCAAAAGTGTGATTCGTATTGGCTTGGCTTTGCTTGATGAAGGAACTCCTTTTTTAATTCTATTGCGTCAAATACGCTCACAGTTTCAGACAAAATATCAATTATGCTCGATTCATGCTGCCGGCGGAAGCCCTGCAGATATGGCCGCCCAGTTTCCTTATATGAAAGGGGCTATTTTGGAAAAAAATTTAAGCATGGCTCGCGCTTATGGTTTAGAGCGTTTTAAAAAAGGAATGATGCTGATCGATGAGACAGAGCTTCTTGCCAAAAATAGTGGTTCAGATACTGCTTGCTTGGCAGAAAGACTTTTTATTAAATTGACTTGCTAAAGGGAGATCACGGACCTCCCTTTGATTTTTTTTCAAGGATATAAAATTTGACCGCGTGAAGCCCTATAAATAAGCCTAGACACTTTTTCAAATTCCTCTTTAGCTGTGTCGTAATTTTCTGGCTCAAAACAGCAATAAATTAGATATACAGCCTGGTATGAAATTTGATTCGGAATGAACTGCAGCAAATAAAAACGTCCAATCCCTTTGTTGGGCACGAAAATGTCTCCCTCACATTGGATGTTCGATCCCTCTTGCTGAGTGTAAATGGGGTTATGAAAGAAGACCCGGTGTTCGAGTCCTTCTTGTTCTAAAAATTCCGCGACATTTCTCGATTTGTAGTACCAAAAATTGTTGCGCGTAATCAAAAACGTAAAGCCACTGTCTTGATAGAATTTTTTTTCATATGTGCCAATGTAAAGTCCACTAGGGGCTTCAGAGCGAATCAATTGATAGGTAACGTGGTGCAACAATAGCAATCCCCGATCCATCTGAGCTTTCGATTAAATCGATAAAAATGGCAAGGCCCTCATTTGATGAGGGGTCTTCTTGTGAATACAAAGAACTGACTAGCATTAGAAAAGCAATAAAACGAATCAGGCTAAACTTTTTCATGTGAATTCCTTTATGGCGTGAATTTCATTTTCCTTTTTGCAAGATATGCAAAGTAATTCTATGTTACGAGAGCCGTTTTTTTTAGGTGAATTAAAATTTTACAAAAGCTTAAAGAGTCACTTGAGATTATCCCGTTCGTTTCCCTTTTCTCTTTTATTGTAATAAGCATACTTTTTTGTTAGATTTGGTTTTTAAAGCTTCTTGAGGTTGGGTATATGTGGCTTGAACACGCTGCAAAATTTCCCAAGCCGTTTTTGATATGGCAATAATAGGTAAAGTCTCTTCTTCCATATCGGATAAGCGAAACAGCTTTTCCTGGGCCATATCCAATAGTTCTTCATCTCTTAGTAAACTTTCCATGCTTTGATGTTCTGTTATCACAATTTGCTTAGCAAATCTGAAATTGTAGGCTTCAGATTGAAAGGACCTGTCGTCTACTACCAAGCAAAAGGGGCATTCTTGGATAAATGTAATTAAGGGACGGCATTTTTCTATCAAGCAATAGCGTTTTTCTACAGCTTTTTTATAGCCATTAACAATAGGGCGTAATGATTCCATACTTTTATCAGTTATAAATCCATCAGGATGTTCTCTCACATGACGTACAACCGAAGCATAGCTTTCACCTAAAAATGCTTTCACATAGACTTGTTCCATCCCAATAAGACAACTAAATTGCATTTGAGCTAGAACACCGACGGCTATCGCTATTGAGGGCAGGTGTTTCTCTGGGTTGTGATTTTTATCTTTGTCACTGATAATTTTAGAAGAGATAAGAATATCTCTCGGGCTATTCATTAAACTATTCATTATATCACTTACGTCATTCATGAAGAAGCTCCAGTAAAAAATCTATGATGTTTACAGGTAATCGAGGGAGATATTTTTCTCTATAATCGTTTGGTTTTTTGTTTAAAAGAGACGAGACAGCGAAGCTGGGAATTGATTTAGAGGACCTTAATGATATAACAGTTGCAATTTATCTGAATTTTGACTAAGCTTTCAGCGAATTTAAATATTTAAAGTGTACAAATTTATGTCTCCTGCTTTGCTTCTTTTACCTAATCTGCTTGGGGAATTGCCTCAGCATCAGTTCTTTTTACCAGCTAGCGTTGATCAAGCTGTAGAATCCATCGATGGATTAATTGCAGAAAGTGAAAAAGCAGGGCGTCGTTACCTAGGGCGATTTCAAACAAAGCGACCAGCTCGTGAAATTCCAATTGCCTTATTAAATAAAAATACACCTGATGAAGATTGCGATTTTCTCTTAGAACCGATTCGTAAAGGGGAGAGATGGGGGCTTGTATCTGATGCTGGTCTTCCATGCATTGCTGATCCTGGTTACCTTTTAGTTCGACGCGCTCGTCAATTAGGTATTTCAATTCAAACTTTTACTGGGCCTTCCGCTTTTGTGATGGCTTTAATTCTTTCTGGACTTCCCGGGCAGTCTTTTTCTTTTCATGGCTATGTTCCTAAAGAGCCTGGAGATCGAGAAAAGAAAGTAAAAGAGTTTGAGAATAACTCCATTCGTACAAATGCAACTCAAATTTTCATGGACGCTCCACATCGTAATCAACATACCTTGGAAACGTTATTGAATACTCTTCAAGATTCCACTCTTCTTTGTGCGGCTTGGGACTTAACCTTACCAAGTCAAGGGATCGTAACCCAACCTATTCGCAGTTGGAAAAAGATGCCTTTGCCAAACCTTGCTAAAAAAAATGTTGTTTTTTTGTTGCACGGGAATGTCTAAGTTGTTAATTAATTCTTTTAGCAAATAATTTTAGCTTTGCTTCCCAGAATGCATTTAAGAGAGCATTTTTGCAGTAAGGAATTTTTTACAAATTAAGTGTTTTTAATTCTAAGTCATTGGTAACAAATCATATTTGCAATCAATGAACTAGAAGAAATTGCTTGAAAAAAACCACTTGTTCCTATATGAATAATGGGAGCAAGGCTGGGCTTCATGGAAAAACTGGCTATTGCTAGCAGAGCGATGGCTCTATTTTGAAAAACATAAAGAGAAAGAAATGAGACACATCAAAAGCGAACGACTTAAAAAACTTGAAGTGGAGCTTAGCGACCTTGAACAGTGGCTTAAGCTGGGATTGGTTCCAAAAAAAGACGTTGAAAAGCATAAAGAAGAAATTGAAAATGTGAAGGCTAAGCTTGAAGAAGAAAAAGAACGCTTGCAGTTTCTCAAGGAAAGTGGTGAAAGTGAAGAGTATATTACTCCTAAACGCCCCATGAACCGCGGAGCTTACACGGATATGCCAACGATTCCCGATATTGATATGGGAGATACTGCGGCAGGCTTGCACGACACCGGATTTGATATGGAAACTGAAGCAAGTGAAGTTGAGAGTTCTGTTATTGAAGAGAGAGATGAAACTGAGCACACTGATGACAACCATGAAGAAGACGATCGAGGAAGTGCGACTGAATCTGACGAAGATGATGAATCCTATTTTAGCGATCGCAATCGTTGGAGAAGAGGGGGCATTATTGATCCCGATGCTGACGACTGGTGATAAATTTTACTTTTGATTTTGGAGAGCCGAGCTCTCCTTGCCCGTATTTTTAAGCATGCCCGTTTCTAAAAAACAAATCAGCCTTTATTTTCATATCCCCTTCTGCTCGCAAAAATGTGACTATTGTCATTTTTATGTTTTGCCTGATAAAGATCCCTTTAAACAACAGTTAATGGAAGGTCTCGAGCTTGAATGGAAAAAAATTCTTCCATTACTTTCTGGGTGTGAAGTCATCTCGATTTATTTTGGGGGTGGCACTCCTTCATTGCTAGGCATAGAATCCATTGCGAAGATTCTATCTTGGATTGAAAAGGAGGGAGTTTTGCATTCATATGCTGAAATCTCTTTAGAAGCAAATCCTGAAAATGTGAATACCCCCTTGATGAAAGGGTATGCAAACGCCGGAATTAATCGCGTTAGTTTAGGTATTCAAACTTTTGATCCAGCCTTATTAAAGATTTTACATCGCACACATACTTCCGAAAGAGCTTACCAAGCTGTAGAAGAAATTGCAACGGCAGGTATTCGGAATATTTCAGTTGATTTGATGTATGACATTCCTTGTCAAACCTTTGATCAATGGGTTCATACACTGCAACAAGTCGTCAAACTCCCCATCACACACCTTTCTTTTTATAATTTGACCATAGAGCCTCATACAAAGTTTTATAAACAACAAGAGCAGCTTAAAAAGGTGGTTCCAGACCCCGAAACTAGCTTTACGATGTTGACATATGGGATTGAACAGCTTGAATTACACGGTTTGAAGCGGTATGAAATATCCGCTTTTGCTCGCGATGCCTGTTACTCACGGCATAATGTAGGTTATTGGACGGCTCGTCCCTTTTTGGGATTGGGACCTTCCGCATTTAGCTATTGGGAAGAAGAGCGTTTTCGAAATATAGCGCATCTAGGAAGGTATGTCGAAAAATTGCGAAAGGATGAGTCTCCTGTTGATTTTCGCGAAAAACTTGGGTATGAAGAGCATCTGCGAGAGTTGTTGGCTGTTGAATTACGTTTGATGAAGGGTGTGAACCTAGAAGAATTTCACAACCGACATGGAGCTTTAACACACTCCATGCATGAAACAGTTCGGGCTTTAATCCAATCTGAATTTCTTCTAGAAGATAACCATGTGTTAATCCTTTCTGAAAAGGGTAAGAACTTTTATGACACAGTCGCAGCAGAAATTGTGGGATGTGAAGATTAATAGAGAGGTTTTGGTTGGCTTAGAGGGGTCTCTTCTTGAGCACCAAGAAGTCTGTGTTTTGCAAAGTGATAGGCTTTTCTAATTAACTCTAAGGCGTAATTGTTAAACCTATCCATTTCCTCCTGTGAGAGATTTAACTTTTTTATTTCTTTATTCAGCTTCAGGCACTGATTCGCATATGCGTTCAAATCTACATGTGCAGCAATCCCTTTTTTTATGAGAATCAAATTAAGCTTTCTTAAAATTTCAGGCGAAATTAAAACCTTAGGTTTGTTCCTTTTAGCCCCACATGTTTTTTCCCATAGGCCTATAATATCTGCAGAATTTGCAAATAAAAATTCTCCATGTAAACCGCTTTGAAAGTGCATGTTCAATCCTTTGTAAGGTTTTTGTCTCGAAGTACACTAAGGTGATGGCTTTATAAATTCAAGGCTTTTTGTATGGATATTCAGGTTCGGTAGTGCGGTTAGTGATCGACGGAGCTTTTTCTTAGACACGCCATGTAGGAAAGTTATCGGGAATTTCAAAGGTAAGGAAGTGCTAAAAAATAGGCGTGAACTTAGGAGGATTCCAAGCCGGCATGGAGCTTTAACCCACTCCATGCTTGGACTATACAAAATTTAATCTGAATTTCTGCTAGAAGAATGCTTTCTGAAAAGCAAGAACTTTTGACATTGTCGTTGCAGAAATCGTTGGAAGTGATGATTAGTAAGTTGGCCGGTTAAAAGGTGTATAGGTGGCATTTGGATTGCCATGAGTAGCTTTTCTTGCAAAATGAAAGGCCATTTTACTTAAATCGCTTTTGTATTTGTGAATTTTTTTACAGCTTTCTTCATCAAGATTTAATTCTTTAATTCTTTCTCGAAGCTTAAACTTTTGCTTATCTTCTGTTTCAGGGTCTACTTGCACGGCAAATCCTAATTTGGCAATGATTAGATTAAGTTTACTTAAAGTATTCTTATCTATCTTTATCGTGTCTCCACAGGTGCTTTCCCAAAGTTTTGTTATTTCTGAAGAATTTGAACTTAAAAACTGGGTATATAGATTCATATTATTTTCCTTTTGTGAATTATTGATGATCAATAACTCTAAAACAACCTATTTTTTAAGAAAAGCCTTTTTAATAGTTCTAAAATGGGTATTCAGGTAATGCTTCGTTATCAGATATCCACAAAGCCTTATGTGCTGGGACTCCAATCCGTTGAGCAGGTAGATTATCAGGATCGTAAGGTGCAGTTAACACATGTTTTAGCATCTCTTTTTTGCCTTTTCCTAAAACATAAATGACAATTGCTGAAGCTGCGTTGATGCATTCGAAAGTGAATGTCATACGCCAGGTGTTTTTTTGAGGGACGAAATTTGCCACCACTAAACGTTCAGGGGCATGCAAAGCATGTGTTTTAGGAAATAAAGAGGCTGTATGTCCATCTTCACCCATTCCTAACATGACTAAATCCAGAGCATGGTTGGGTACATATTTTAGAATTAAATTTTCATAGGCTAATGCGTTTTGCTCGATATGATCTTCCGCATGCATGCGAAAAATGTGCTCTACTTTTAAAGGGAGAACTTTAAATCCTGATTCCATGGCCATGTGATAGTTACTTTCAGGATTAGATGGGGGAACCGAACGCTCATCACTCCAAAAAAGTCTAACGTTTTCCCATTTAACTCTAGGCCGATTTTCAGGTTTAGCTAGGCGTTTAAATAAAGCACCGGGAGTGGATCCTCCCGATAAGGCAACATTAAAAAAGCCTTTGGTTTGAATCGCGTGTTCTGCAAGCGTGATAAAATGCTCTGTGCAAAAATCTAAGGTTTGTTCGTGATTGCCTGGAATGATCAAATCCCTTCGTTCATCAAATCCCAAAATCTCTTTTTCCCAAAAAAATTCAACCATTATTTCCTCTTAGTCTTTTGGATAAGTATTCCAGCGTGTTTTTGAAAGCATTAAGAGCATATTGTGATAATGCTCATTTGCCGAGTGATAGAAAACTTCCTTAATAAAGTTAAATCCACGTTGTAAGTTAGGGAGCGAGATAGTAAAAGGAAGCTCACATTTTTCTGGGGTGGCCATATGAACATAAACTTGAGAAAGATCTTTTTTCTTAGCAATCTCGATAGAGCAACCCTCTTTTGTGTAAATTTCGATAGAAAGGATATCTCCCGGTGAAGAATCGTCGTGTTCTTCAGGGATCAACTTCACCTCAATCGGATGTTTTTGATAGGAATATTTCAGATGTCGATTTTGGATATCACAGTCCGCAGATTCAATACTCCATCCAAGCTGAGCAGCTAGCCAGGCTTGTAAATACAAGGCGTTAATTTCGTTATGTAAAAGGAACTCTGTTTTTTTGCTATTATAAGAGATGTATAGGACCGCACCTTTATTAAGAATATCGATTTTATCAGGTGTGTCAAATGTTTGAGAGAGGACACAGCGCCATCCTCGCAAGGTTGCCCAATTAAAATCTGTTACCTCTATTTTTAAACGGTCAATTTGCGTAAGAACTTTTTTGCTAAAGTTTTGCAAATCTTCAGTCCATTCAGAATCGAAAATAAGTTTGTTCGCAAATTCTAGAATGTATGGAAGGATTTTGGTTTCTGTCGCAGGATTTTCTCCCCAAAGCAGATAAATCGGTAAATCGGGAACAAACAAAGGTAAAATAATAAAAGGAATTCGATGAATCTGGTTGATTCCAGCTTCTAGGATAATTTGATCGCATCCGATGAGTGTGTTGCCATCTTGTAAAATCACATTTGAGACTTTTACATTAATAGGGGCATCTTTTTCTTGCTGGTTTCCTTGGATGAAAATGACGCGACAAGGATATTTTTCAATAAAAGAGTGGACGATCTCATCGAAAAATGGAATGCGTCGAGCATCTTGTGTGTAGATGACAAGATTAAACAAACAAGCTTTAATTTTATTTTTTTCACCCTGCGATTCCCACAAATTTGCCAATTCGGTTTCAATTGAGGCGACTGGAACATGATCGAGTATGTGCATGAAAAGACCTTTTTGCTAAATCAAACGCCATTTTCTTCCCTCTCTTTCAATGAGAAGGTCTGCTTCGTGGGGACCCCACATTCCTGATTCATAATTAGGGAAATTGTCAACATCGTGTGCTTGCCATTGCTCGAGAATCGGTGTGAAAAGTCTCCAAGAAGCGAGTACTTCATCAGCTCGTGCAAATAATGTGTTGTCTCCCGCCATGCAATCGCAAATTAAACGTTCATAAGCTTCAGGAGGAGTTGAACCAAAGTAGGACCAATACCGGAAATCCATTTTAACAGGTTGAAGCTGATTATTAAGGCCTGGAACTTTGCAGTTCATTTTAAGCGAAATCCCTTCATCAGGCTGAATGCGAATGACTAGGACGTTTTGATCGATTTCCTTTCCTTGGCCCTTAAATAAAAATCCAGGGGCTCGATTAAAGGTGATTGCAATTTCTGTGGCCCTTTTTGGGAGTCTTTTCCCTGCTCTCAAGTAAAAAGGAACACCAGCCCAACGCCAGTTATCGATAAACAATTCCATGCCTACATAGGTTTCTACTTTGGAAGTGGGCGAAACGTTGTTTTCTTTTCGGTATTCCGGAACTTCTTGGCCATTAATGTAGCCTTTGCCATATTGTCCGCGCACGATATATTGATTGTAGTTATCCATGGGGAAAGGACGAATCGATTCGAGGACCTTCACTTTTTCACTGCGGATGGCATCTGCTTTAAGACTTGTGGGGGGTTCCATTGCGACAAGAGAGAGCAATTGCATCATATGATTTTGAATAATGTCTCGCAACATTCCAGCTTCTTCAAAGAAATGCCCGCGCGTACCAATCCCAATTTCTTCAGCCACAGTGATTTGCACATGATCAATATGACGATTATTCCAAAGCGCTTCAAAAATGGGATTTGAAAAGCGAAATACGAGTAAATTTTGAACAGTTTCTTTGCCAAGATAGTGATCAATGCGGTAGATCTGATTTTCGGATAGGTTTTTGGTAAGCTCTTGTTGGAGAACAAGCGCAGAATTAAGGTCGTGTCCAAACGGTTTTTCAATGATGATGCGCGACCACATTCCGGAAGGATGATTTTCTTCATAAATGAGTTGATGTTGACGCAACTTTTCAACAATCATTGGGAAAAAGCTGGGTTGCGTGGAAAGATAAAAAACCCGGTTTCCTTTAGTTCCAAATTGGGTATCAAGGGTTTTTAAGAATTCTCTTAATTGATCATAACCAGCATCGTCATCAAACTCGGATTGGTGATAAAAAATTTGCTCACTGAAACTATTCCATATGTTCTCGTCAACTGGTTTGACACGCGAATATTTATTAACAGCCTCATGCATTTCATCGCGGAATTGAGCATGTGTTTTTTCTCTACGGGCAAATCCAACGCAGGCGAAATGGGAGGGAAGCTGGTTTTCACGTTCCAAATTATAGAGAGCGGGTAATAATTTTCGCGCCGTTAGATCTCCTGTAGCTCCAAAAATTACCAAAATGCAGGGATCTGCTGTTTTTGTTGAACGGGTGGATTCTTCTAGTGGATTCTTAAATGGCGTTTGCGAAGAAGTATTCATCTTGATTTCACTTGTTTAAAAGTCTATCCTATATCATATCTATTTCGGCAGATTACACGATTCGGATTTCCAAGAGAACAGGATTTTATGGATAATTTAGTGATTCGCTCAGAAGATGCCGCAGCTATTAATCGCATAAGATCAATGGAGGGGATGCGAGAGCATATTCTGGGCCTTTTAACTGAGCGAGAAATGGCGGCAGAGGCATTTTTAAAAAATTTGGCTGAGCGCGATCATGTTGTTGTTGCAAAGCCGCAAGCCGAACCAGCTCAAGTCGTGGGAATGGGGTGGATTGCACGTGAATAAAAATCACATATGGTGCAGACCTCTATATTGGCTTCAACCGTAGATTCACGCTATCACTCGCAAGAATTGGCGTAAAATCCTGGAGCTATTGCTTGATTTAGCAGATAATTGGTTAAAGTTGGTTCGAGTTGAATTGGATGTTTTTAGCGACAATCAAAAAGCGATTAGTTTATACCAGTCTTGTGGCTTTGAGATCGAAGGCAAAAAAAGTATGCTGCAATTCAAAATGGGAAGCATTGCGATTTGTTGCTTATGGCGCGTTATCACTTCTTTAACGTGCTGCAATACATTGGACTTCGATGAGTAGTTTAGGCATCGCTAAACCCGAAATCCCAATTGTTGCGCTTGTGTAAGCAGATGTGGGCATGATTTTTTTACGCATAGTCCAAAATCCGGATCCATTTTTTTGAATATCAACGATATAGCAAGTCATGGATAGAATTTGATCCAAACTAGACCCGCCTGCTTTTAGAGCATATTCTATATTCTTAAATGCAATTTCTGTTTGAGTTTCGATATCATCAGCAATTACATGGCCATCTTTATCGATCCCGGCTTGCCCCGTAATGAAGAGAAGATTATTAAAAGCAATACACTGTTCAAAACCATATTGTGAATATGAGAACAAATGCGGGACTTGAATGACTTCTTTAAGCATTGTGACCATCCTTGTTAATGTGTATGTGCTTGAATTCTCACTCATCTTGCACGGATAAGTTGAAAAAAGTGTTTTAAAGGTTCTCGGATTTCGTTTTCAACATATTTTAATGAAACATTTTGCTTTCCATTCACTCAGATTCAGCTTGGGGAAAACTTGCCGGACTAGGCAAAACTATCATAAATTATCCGTTCGCTTAGAGACTCTTTTGATAATCTTGAAAATTTAATTTCAGAATCCATGCCTAAATGAGCATATATTGTGCAAAAGGAAAGATTGGGATTCCATGGACCAATCGTGGATCAAATAGGGTCGACAAAACAATTTAAGTCACCTCAAAAGGCGATAGATTATTAAGAAAAGATGAGTTATTCTGCTCTCGTGTCAGCTGCTGTGAGATGACTTGACATTGCCCAGAGGAGCCGCATTCGTAATGTGAAGGTCGTCGGTTCGACTCCGGCTTTGGGCAATTCTTATACACCTGTCTGAGAGTGATTTGGCTTGTATTAAAAACTTTAATTAAGCTAAATTCACTGCTCGCGGTGCAATGACGGTGCAGTAAAATAATAACTTGGCACAGCCAGCCGCTTAAACCAAAACTAACAAGAGGTTTAAGATGGCATCCATCTATCAACGTACAAATAAAGACGGCACCAAAGTTTGGCGAGCTGTCATCAGAATTAAAAATTATCCCACAGTTTCGGATCATTTCGATCGTAAAAAAGCAGCTGAAGATTGGGCGAAGGAAACTGAGACCGAGATCAAGAAAGGCAAGTACAACTTTGCCAAAAATAAAGAAAAAACTGTAGCTGAGCTCATTGATCTTTATATTCAAGATGGTGTCGTTGGTCATCATAAAGCTGCTGATGATACAATTTTTCAACTAAACTATTTTAAAGAAAAAATTGGAAATACGCTCTTACTTATATTACTCCCGAACTTCTTATTGCTGAGAGAAAGAAGTTAAGTGAACCTAATAAACGTGGAAAGACACTCAATCCAGCTACCATAAACCGATACTTTTCAACTCTCAGCGGTGCGTTTCGTTATGCTTGCAAAAACATGCGCTGGATAGACGAAAATCCTTGCCTCAATCTTTTGAAATTGAAGACCAATCCCAAAATTCGAAGAACTCTTCATGAAGATGAAGAAATACGCCTTTTGATGGCCTGTCGAAAAAGTAAAAGTCCTTATTTGTACTGCATAGTGTTAATTGCCTTAACAACAGGCGCGCGGAAAAGCGAAATTCTCAATCTTACGTGGGATGATATTGAGTTTGATATCCATATTGCACACATAAAAGACTCAAAGAATGGACATCCAAGACGTGTGGGATTGGTTGGATGTGTAATCGATGAACTAGAAAAAATAAAAAGTCGTCGTGATCCAAGAAAAAACCTGGTTTTTGCAAGCAAAACAGCCTTCGGTCAGGTCGATATAAAAAAGTCTTGGAATGCAGCTCTTCAATCAGCCGAAATTGGGAACTTTGTTTTTCACGGCTTACGCCATCATTACTGTTCTATGGGAGCCAAAGCTGGTGCAAGTGGATTACAGCTACGTTCTCAATTAGGACATTCTTCAGCAAGTATGACCGATCACTACACTCATCTTGATGCCAACGCCACTCGCTTCATTGGGGAACATATTGAGCAAAGACTTTTCAAAGGAGAAGCATATGCGAACAAATGACCCTGTGTTTGAAGAAGTAAAAAACTACTTTTCTTTTGCTCTTCGAGGCGCATTTGCAGGTTTAGATGGTATGACTTTATCAAAAATATATTTCATGTTTTTGTCGGGAATAGAATTAATTTCGCAAAGTGGACGCTGCTGCAAAATATTACCTATCGGACTGGAATATTGTTATGCAATGCATACCTTTTTTGGTCGTCCCGCACCTCCTTGGGAAGATCCTTATGTTAAAATTCGATTTACGGGTGAACATGTAAAAGAGTTACTGGTAGCAGCCAAAACCAAAATATCTGCGTGGATGGCAGCAAAGGAGCTTGCAGCAAGATTGCAACAACAAAAGGATCCGATTCCAATTGAACTTCAATCGTTTCTTATCGAGATGGACGAAAAGACCATGCCGAAAAGGCAACGAGGGAGACATTCTCATGAAAAACTATTTCGTGATTTCCATATTGTAATACTCTTAAATTCTGTGTATGACACGCATTTGCCTATCACTAGAAATCCCGATCTGATGTATGGAAAAGAGAATTCTCGCTGCGATGCGATGAAGCTTGCTCTTGAATCGGTAGGGATCTCTCTTTCTTATGAAGCTATCAGGAGTATTTGGTACAAAAGAGAAAAACACAGGAGCATTTTTCAAGAATTTCCATCCCCACTTAAACTACTGTTAGATAAAGACTTATCTGTGTTGAACAAATAGCTTATTTGTTCAACACAAGTCAAAAAACCATCTCATTTTAGCATATAGACATTTACCCAATTCAACCAGCACTGGGAGGTGTCTATGAATGATCATGAGTACTTAAGTATTCAGCAAATCTCTGAAGATTCTCGCTATCCATTTTCTTTAGGGCAACTAAGGCATTATTTAATGCTGCGGCATCGCAATGGGCTTGAAAATGCCATTCGAAAAATCGGCAAACGTCTTTATTTAAGGCGCGACCTATTCGAACGATGGATTGAAAGCCAAGTGAGGAAATAATCATGAAGTACTTAAGGGAACAGCATCGACCAATCAATACATCGAGACTAAAAGAATTAATAGATCCAATCGATTTTTATAATTACGAAGGACATGACCTCGAGACTAGAAAAAAAGGTGAATGGAAATCAGGAGGGCTTTGTCCCTTTCATAATGATCAAAAAGCAGGGAGCTTCTTCATTTGCTCCTTAAATGGAGCTTTCAAGTGCTTTTCGTTTGGTGCCAGTGGCGGAGATGTCATTGCTTATACGCAAAAAAAATATGAAATAACCTTTTTGGAAGCTTGTCAAAGACTTTGCAAAGAATGGGGGCGCTTATGAATGAGCCTCCCAAAATAGTGGAAAAGAAAAATCTGGTCTATTACTGGTTTTACAAAAATGAGCAAGGAAATGATATTTCATTGGTTGCGAGATATCAAGACCCTGATAAACCAACAAAGAAATGGTTCCGCCAATATTCTTTTAAAAATCAAGAATGGGAAGAAGGAGCGACAACTCCTTCTCCCCTATACGGCATTAACACGCTTTCGACCAACCATTCTGTAACAAGAGCTTATATTTTAGAAGGAGAAAAATGTGCATCCGCTGCACACACTCTTGATTTAGTCGCTATTACCTCAATGATGGGGTCTAGCAACGTTGAAAAAGCAGATTGGTCCATCCTTGCAAGATATCGCCATATTCAGGAATTTGTGCTTGTTCCGGACAACGATGATCCTGGACATAGGTACATGTCGGCTGTTTTCAAAGAAATTCAAAAGGCATGTCCTGATTCAAAAGTAGTTGTCTGTAAGTTTCAGAATATGAAAAAGGGTGAGGACCTTGTCGATTGGTTAAAGCTACATCTTTCTTGTCCTCAAGATTGGAACGGCTTCAACACAATCCAAAAGCCAAATTCTACTGAATTACAAAAGGCATTTTTAGAGTATTCAACTTCAAATCTCATTGAGGCAGATGTATTTTTTTCTAATGAAATGGAATATCCCATTTTCGAGTCAGACCCTCAGCCTCTCGAAGAAATATCCTTTCAAACCTTGCCCTGCCCCCTGCATACGCTAGCAGATCCGATTGTTCACTGGACGCAAGGTGTTTCGATGCAAATGCAAATTTCAGAAGACTATGCTATCACGCCTTTTTTAGTTAGTGTTGGAAGCTTAATCGGCCGAAAACGTGGATTAGAATTAAGACCGGGTAGTCGCTGGATAGAATTTGCAAACCTCTGGGGAATGTGTGTTGGACGTCCAGCGATGATGAAAAGTCCAGCTATGAATGCTGCATTTCATTTTTTAGTTGTTCTTGCCAATAGAGCCAAAGCTCATTTTGAACAAATCATAAAGAAGTATCAAAAGGAGTGTGAAATCTGCCAAATTAAAAAAAAAGTCAGAGAAGATGAGTACAAAAGGGAATTAAAAGAAGCTATCAAAAACCATAAAGATCAAGCCAATATCCACTTTCATGAAGAAGATCCTCCACAGGAACCCAAAAGAAAAAGGTATAAAACTCAAGATGCAACTATAGAAAAGTTGACTGAGCTTCTTATCGACAATCCTCAAGGTCTTCTTTTGTACCGTGATGAGCTTGCCGGATGGTTTCATAGTTTTGAAAAACACGGACACGAAAATGACCGAGAGTTTTACTTAGAAAGTTGGAGTGGTAAAGGTGATTATGACGTGGATCGGATCGGCAGGGGGTCGTTGTTTGTACCCGCGCTTTGCTTGTCTATATTTGGAAGCATACAGCCCGGACCTTTATCCAAATATATTCGTGATACTGTTCGAGGTGGATCAGGCGATAATGGACTTATTCAAAGATTCCAGGCGATTGTTTGTCCTGAACCTAATACCACTTGGGAACTAGTTGAGGGAATCTCTATTTCTGAATTGGAAGAGCCTGTTCAGAAAATTTTCGATCATTTAGATCGATTAGAATTCGATCAGGATAAAAATCCAGTCATTTTATCATTCACCTCTGAAGCTCAGGCACACTTTGATCAATGGCAACAAACTTTTGAAAACAAAATTCGATCAGGCAAGCTTCCTCCCTACTTGGAAGCCCATTTATCTAAATACAAAAAGCTTCTCCCTAGTCTCTGTCTGATTATTGAGCATCTCAACCAAGCTCTTTTGAGTCTTTATCCTCAATCCATTTCAATTAAGTCTCTAAGGACTGCTTTATTATGGTTGGACTATTTTGAAAGCCATGCATGTCGCATTTATAATAGCAGTGCAAATGCGGTTCTAAAAGCAGCTCAAGATCTTGTTCGTAGAGTAAGAAATGAAGAAATCCCAAATCCATTTACTGCTAGAGATGTATATCATGGCAAACATTGGACTGGATTGACCGACCCAGAAGAAGTTAGAGAAGTTATTGAATTATTGATCGAAAAAGACTGTCTTCGTGCAACACCAATAAAAACCGGAGGAAGATCCACCGTCAAATATTGGCTTCACGAAAAATTTTTTGACGAGAAGGAGGGTGCAAAAGGTTCATAAGCCCCCTTTTGGACCTTTTGAACCTTGGTGTTTACAGGGTTTTCTATTATTTCACATTCAACTTAAAGGAGGTTGACGAAAGATGACGAATAATGACGTTTTATCGCCAAAGCAAAGAACGGCACTACCCATTTTTTGCAACCAGCTTAATATTGAAAAAGCTTGTACTGAAGCTGGGATTAGCAAACAAACATTCTATCAATGGATGAAGAATCCACAGTTCAAAAGAGAGCTTTGGAAAATGCGGCGTGCAATTGGGACGCAATCGATTGAGCAATTGAAAATTGAATCCAAAAGAGCTGCTGACACTCTTACCGAGCTTTTAGATTCTCAAAACCCTCCGGCTGTCAGGCGAGCAGCTGCGAATGATATTTTAAATTATGTCTTAAAGTTTCGAGAAAATGAATCTTTATTATTTGAACCCTATGAGGAAGATTAGGTGAGTAAAAAACTATTTTTAAAATTAAAGAAGCAATATCCAGCCTTCTCCGATGAATCTTTAGAGAAAATCTACCTATTTAAAAAATTATATACAGAGCGTATTACAGCTTCTGAGTCCGTACGCCTTTCCTATCTAGTAGAAATGATCACAAAAGTTCAATATCTGGATTATCTAAAAATTGAGCGCGACGTCGCTGAAATATAGGCTGACGATTTAACAAATCTTCTCTTGCTTGTGATATAGCACGTGCTATATGATATGTCATTTAATCACCAATCTATTTTAGAGAGCTTAGGTATGAACAACCAAGAACCCGATGATTATTCCAAGCGCATCAAATCTATCCGCCAACAACTAGGACTTAGCCAAGAGGAGTTAGCTCACAAATTGGGTGTCAGTTTTACAAGCGTAAACCGATGGGAAAATGGACAAACGAAACCCTCAAAATTAGCAAAAAAGCAGATAGACCTTTTGTGTAAGAAAACAGAAAAATTAAAAGACCTTGTAGGTGCTGAAAATGGCAATTAAGAAATCCGAACTCTATAGCTCTTTATGGAAAAGCTGCGATCAATTGCGCGGTGGCATGGATGCATCCCAATATAAAGACTATGTCCTAGTCTTGCTGTTCGTCAAATATGTCTCTGACAGATATGCAGGACAAAAAGACGCTCTTATTGAGGTTCCCCCAGGCGGTAGCTTTGCTGATATGATTGCACTCCAAGGCGATAAAGAAATTGGAGACAAACTAAACAAAATTATCGGTAAACTTGCTGAAGTAAATGAACTAAAAGGAGTTATTGACGTAGCAGACTTTAATGATGCTGATAAACTTGGTAAAGGAAAGGAGATGGTCGATCGTCTTTCCGAACTTATCGCTACTTTCAACAAGCCTGACTTAGACTTTCGCAATAATAGAGCTGATGGAGACGACATTTTAGGTGATGCATATGAATATCTCATGCGTCACTTTGCAACTGAATCCGGCAAAAGCAAAGGGCAATTCTATACTCCAGCTGAAGTATCACGCATAATGGCAAAAGTCATTGGAATCAATGCGGCAAAAAGTGCTGATCAAACGATTTATGACCCTACTTGCGGATCTGGGTCTCTTCTTCTTAAGGCACATGATGAAGCTCGATCAAATACAGGCTTAGATCTTGCCCTATATGGTCAAGAAAACGACAATGCGACTGCCGCTCTTGCCAAAATGAACATGATTTTACACCACTGTCCTACGGCAGAAATCTGGAAAGATAACGTTCTATCAAGCCCCTATTTCAAGCAACCAAATGGCGCATTAAAGACATTCGATTTTGTAGTTTCTAATCCCCCTTTCTCCACTAAGGCGTGGAGTCATGGTTTCGACCCTTACAACGATACTTACAATCGTTTTAACTATGGTATTCCACCGACTAAAAACGGTGACTATGCCTTTTTGCTCCATGTTCTAGCGTCATTAAAGAGCACGGGTAAGGGAGCGATCATTCTTCCCCACGGTGTTCTATTTCGTGGAAATGCTGAAGCCGCAATTCGAGAGCAATTGATTAAGCGAGGGTTTGTGAAAGGAATCATTGGACTCCCTGCTAACCTATTTTATGGAACTGGCATTCCCGCTTGTATCATCATTCTCGACAAGGAACATGCTGACACACGCGACGGCATTTTTATGATCGATGCAAGCAAGGGATTCATAAAAGACGACAACAAAAACCGACTACGCGATCAGGATATTCATAAAATTGTAGATACGTTTAACAATCAGCTAGACATCACCAAATATTCGCGACTTGTCCCTTTTCTCGAAATCGAAGCAAATGGTTACAACCTCAATATTCCTCGTTATATTGACAGCACGGAACCGGAGGATTTACAGGACATAGAAGGGCATTTAAAAGGAGGAATTCCTGATCGTGACATCAATAGCCTAGAGCAATACTGGAAAGTGTTCCCAAGTTTGCGAGAAGTTCTTTTCTCACCTGCCAACCGATCTGGCTACAATCAGCTCAAAATTACACTCGAAGATATTAACTCAATAATTTTTGGGCATGAGGAATTTGTTAATTTTAGCAGGAGTGTTACTGCTTTATTCCTCCAATGGAAGGAGCACAACATTCTCCGATTGAGAAATATCGCCAATAGTGACCATCCGAAAATCCTGATCAAAAAACTTTCTGAGAGCCTGCTCGAAGTTTTCCAAAAGGCAAGTTTATTAGACCCCTACGACGTCTATCAACATTTGATGACCAATTGGGCTGAAACGATGCAAGACGACGTTTACATGATTGTAAGCGATGGATGGCGCGGCGCCAATAAGCTTAGATTGATTGTTGAAGATAAGGATAAGAAAAATAAGGAAAAAGCAGACCTGGTCATTGGCAAGCAAAAATACAAGGCTGATTTTATTCCTCCCTCTCTTGTAATTGCCCGCTATTTCTTTGAAGAGCAAAGACACCTTGAGCAACTCGAAATGGATTGTAATACCATTGTCCAGCAAATGGAAGAATTGGATGAGGAACAGGGTGGAGAAGAAGGGCTTCTAATAGACGCTAAGAACGAAAAAGATAAGGTGACAAAGGTAAGCCTCAAAGCTCGACTTGCCATGATCAAACGAGACCCCGATGCCGAGGATGAGCGCAATGTTCTCTCTAACTATCTTGATTTAATTGAAAAAGAGACCGTTGCAAAGAAGAAATTGAGTAATGCTCAAGATGAACTTATGATTAGAGTTGCCGCTCAATACGGAAAACTTACCGAAGATGAAATAAAAACTCTGGTGATTGAGGATAAGTGGTTAACAGCATTGTCCAATGATATTCAGACTGAAATGAATCGTGTCTCACAGTTTTTATCCGGCAGAATTAATGAATTAGCTGAACGTTATGCAACCCCTCTTCCTACTATTGAGCAAGAGGTAGAAAGCTATAAGCTTAAAGTCGAGAACCATTTGAGAAGGATGGGATTTGATTGGGAAGCTGTGGCATCCAAGTCGGAAGGAGTTGTTTCATGAGTTATTCAATTCCAAGTCTACCGCTGAATATTGAATTAGAAACAAAGCCCATTCTAAAAAAGCTAATGAAAGCACATCAGGCACTCGCAGAATTGAAGGGTGTAAGTGGAGTGATTCCTAACCAAAGCATTTTGATTAGCACGTTATCCTTACAAGAGGCAAAAGACAGCTCGGCTATTGAAAATATAATCACGACCCATGATGAGCTGTATAAGAGCGATGCAACTACGAAACAATTTGCGAATTTTGCAGCTAAGGAAGTGTATAGTTATGCGGCTGCGCTTCAAAATGGATATCAACAGGTTAAAAAAACTGGGCTTCTCGTTAATAATCACATCCTAGAAATTCAGCAGGCTCTTGTAGAGAATAGTGCAGGCTTTCGCAAAATTCCCGGAACGATGTTAAAAAATGATCAGACCGGTGAAGTCGTCTATACCCCGCCTCAAGATGAAAGCCAAATTCGCACCTTAATGAATAATTTAGAACAATTCATGAACGACGATAATCTCAACGATGCTGACCCTCTCATCAAAATGGCGATCATTCACCACCAATTCGAAAGCATTCACCCGTTCTATGATGGCAATGGCCGCACAGGTCGTATCATCAATATTCTCTATTTAGTAAAGCAAGGGCTGCTAGATACCCCCGTTCTCTATCTTTCGCGCTACATCAATCAAAATAAGAATGAATATTATCGATTGCTTCAAGCGGTACGCGATACTGGTTCTTGGGAACCTTGGATCTTATACATGTTAGAAGGAGTAGAGCTAACTTCCCGGCAAACAGTAAGCCTTATCCTCGGAATGAGAGACTTAATGCTACATCAAAAGCATAAGCTTCGAAGTGAACTGCCCAAGATTTACAGTCAGGATCTATTAAATAATCTTTTTAGACACCCTTACACTAAGATCGATTTCGTCATGCAAGAACTGCAAATCCATAGGAACACGGCAGTTAAATACCTAGAGGAATTAGTTAGGATCGAATTGCTGACCAAACATAAGCTTGGTAAAGAGAATTTTTATCTCAATTCGGCTTTATTCGATCTGTTAGCCAATGCCGGCCGAACTCCCGTGGAAGGTAGGCAAATATGACCGCTTTAAGCCCTAAAGGTATATATTTAAAATCGTCATGCACACGAAACTCCTATTTCTTGTGCATGTCTTGCGTTTCATGCACACGTTTTGCTCGTTTTTTGTGTATGCCTGATTCATCATGCATAAGAAATCAGGTTTTTCCGTGCGCATCATTCAAATTATTAATATTTAAGAGTTTAGGTGAACTATGACGTTAACTCTTGAAAATCCAGAAGCATCCCCCATCAATGAAATGGCCGTTGTTGGTTACAAAATATCTGAATTAGGAATGATTCCGGAAGATTGGAATATTATTCAGTTTTCAGATCTCTTAGAATTTCGAAATGGAGTTAACGCAGATAAAACAGCCTATGGGAAAGGCATTCCTTTTATTAATGTTTTAGAAGTAATTACTCATTCACATCTCTCGGTTGCAAAAGTTCCTGGTAGAATCACACTACCAGTCAGCGTTGCTAGCATGTATGGCATTCGATATGGAGATATCCTCTTCAACCGCACATCTGAAACTCAAGAAGAATTAGGTCTTGCTTCCACTTACATATCAAAGTCAAATGAGAAAATCGTGTTTGGAGGTTTCGTCATTCGAGGCAGACCCATAGGTAACCTACTAGATGCTAAATATTCAGGTTATGCATTTCGATCTTCACTAATTCGTTCACAAATTATTTCTAGAGGTCAAGGAGCTATTCGAGCAAATATAGGTCAGTATGATCTATCGCAAATTTTTATTATAATTCCTCCTCTAAAGGAACAACAAGCTATCGCAGCTGCACTTAACGATATCGATTCATTGATCAACAGTCTCGACCAACTCATTGCTAAGAAACGAAATATCAAGCTAGGCGCCATGCAACAATTGTTTACTGGCAAGCAACGCCTTCCCGGATTTAGCGGTGAATGGAATGCAATACAATTGGGGTTTTTCGGGCAATGTTTAAGAGGGGTAAGTTATAAAGGTGAAACTGATTTATCTCCAACAGACAATGATCATACTATTAGACTATTTAGATCTAACAATATTCAAAATTCTAAAATTATTAAAAACAACCTTCAGTACGTGGCTTCCGTCAAAGTCTCTGACCATCAAGTGATGCGCAATAATGATATTCTCATTTGCATGGCGAATGGAAGTAAAGAACTTGTTGGCAAAGCGGGGCTTCTAACCATTAAAGATGCATATCGATACACGTTTGGTGCTTTTATGGGGTGTTTTCGTACAAATATAGAAAAAGCAGATCCGAGATTCGTGTTCTATTTACTTCAATCGAATCACTATCGAAATAACATATCAAATCTTTTAGCGGGCTCAAGCATCAATAACTTAAAACCAAGTGATATTGAATCAATCATTTTTTTTACTCCTTATCTTCATGAACAGACTGCTATTGCTAATATTCTCTCAGATATGGACAACGAACTTTCCCTCCTTGAACAGCGACTTGATAAAGCCAGAAATCTCAAGCACGGAATGATGCAAGAGCTGCTTACAGGAAGGATTCGTTTAAAATGAAGAACGTTGGACACAATGAGGAAATCACTCAGCAACGAGTGATCAAGCTATTCTGTAATGAGCTAGGATATCGTTATCTTGGCAATTGGATCGATCGTCCAGATAACAGAAATATTGATGAAGATCTGCTTCTAAAATACCTGCAAAAGCAAGGATATGAAGACGTCTTGATAAGGCGCGCAATCCACCTGATCAGCAAAGCGGCAGATGATAAGAGCAAGAGTTCTTACGACAGGAATAAAGACGTTTATGAGTTGCTGCGTTATGGTGTAAATGTACGTCTTGAAGTAGGTGAAAATACTCAAACGATCCATATAATTGACTGGAACAATTCTGAAAACAATGACTTTGCAATAGCCGAAGAAGTCACCGTCAAAGGGATTGATTCAAAGTCGCATACAAAACGCCCTGATGTTGTCATATATGTGAACGGTATTGCATTAGGTGTCATTGAGCTTAAACGCTCTACCGTATCTGTCTCCGAAGGAATTCGTCAAAATCTAGATAATCAAAAATCGATCTTTATTCAGCACTTCTTTTCAACAATTCAAGTCGTTATGGCAGGCAATGATACTGAGGGGCTTCGCTATGGGACTATTGAAACCCCCGAAAAATATTACCTGACATGGAAAGAAGAGAGTTCAATTTCGAACCCGCTCGATCGCCACATCTCTCAAATATGCAATAAAACCAGATTTTTAGAGCTTATTCACAACTACATTGTCTTTGATGCAGGCATAAAAAAGCTATGCCGCCCGAATCAATATTTTGGTATCCGTGCAGCCCAGGAATATTTAAAGAGACGAGAAGGCGGTATCATCTGGCACACGCAGGGTTCTGGTAAAAGTTTAACGATGGTTTGGCTAGCCAAATGGATTCGTGAGAATATAACTGACGCAAGAGTTCTCATTATCACTGACCGCAAAGAATTAGATGAGCAAATCGAAAAGACCTTTATAGGGGTTAATGAAAAAACGATCTATCGAACCAAGAGTGGTGCCGATTTACTTTCAACTTTAAATCAGACAACTCCTTGGCTCATTTGCTCGCTTATTCACAAATTCGGCGGTAAGGACGAAGAGGAAAACGGAACTGATATTAAAAAATTCATCGAAGAAATGAAGAGGGCAATCCCATCAAACTTTCTAGCAAAAGGCAATCTTTTTGTGTTTGTTGATGAATGTCATCGCACACAATCAGGGGACTTGCATAAGGCTATGAAAGCGTTTTTACCAAACGCTCTGTTTCTTGGTTTTACAGGAACGCCGTTACTCAAGGCGGATAAGCAACGAAGTATCGAGATTTTCGGACCCTACATTCATACCTATAAATTTAACGAAGCAGTGGAGGATGGTGTTGTCCTAGATTTGCGTTATGAGGCCCGTGACATTGACCAGAAAATTACTTCGCAAGAAAGAATTGATCTCTGGTTTACCTCGAAAACTAAAAATCTAACGGATCTTGCCAAAGCGCAACTTAAAAAGCGATGGGGAACTCTTCGAAAAGTGCTTTCTAGTCAGTCCAGGCTTGAGAAGATCGTTGCCGATATACTTCTGGATATGGAAACACGGGATCGCTTAATGAGTGGACGCGGCAATGCCATGCTCGTTTGTGACAGCATTTTTTCAGCCTGCAAATTTTATGAACTCTTTGACAAAACTGATTTGGCTGGCAAGTGTGCTATTGTCACTTCTTATAAACCCTCTCCAGCAGATATTAAGGGGGAAGAATCGGGCGAAGGCATGACCGAAAAACTACGTCAATATGAAATCTATAACAAGATGTTGGCAGATCAAGATCCTGATGCTTTTGAAAAGGCAGTTAAGAAGAAGTTTGTTGATGAGCCGGGTCAAATGAAGCTCTTAATCGTTGTAGATAAGCTTCTAACAGGCTTTGATGCTCCTTCAGCAACTTATCTCTATATCGATAAGCAAATGCATGACCATGGCCTATTTCAGGCGATTTGTCGGGTTAACCGTTTGGACGGTGATGATAAGGAGTATGGCTATATCATCGACTACAAAGATCTCTTCAAACACTTAGAAAAATCTGTGACTGACTATACCGCTGAGGCGTTGGCAGGTTATGACAAAGCTGATGTGGCAGGATTATTACAGGATAGATTAAGTACAGCAAAAGAACATTTAGAACAGGCAAGAGAATCTATTAAAAGTCTTTGTGAGTCCGTAGAGCCGCCGAAAGATACGACTGCGTATTTACATTACTTTTGCGCCAAGGAGTCGGGAAATTCCGTACAGCTTAAGGAAAACGAACCGAAGCGACTTGCTCTATACAAACTGACCGCTGCTTTCATTCGTGCATTTGCAAATATGGCTAATGAATTAGAGGAAGCCGGCTATAGCTTGGCAGAGATCAATTTACTCAAGAGTGAGGTCGATCACTATGAAAAAGTTCGCACCGAAGTAAAGCTGGCCAGTGGCGATTATATCGATCTTAAGATGTATGAGCCAGCTATGCGGCATCTCATCGACACTTACATTCGCGCAGAAGAGAGTGAAAAAATCTCAGCGTTCGATGATTTATCCTTGATACAACTTATTGTTGAACGCGGTCCTGACGCTGTACAATCCCTTCCCAAGAGTATGCAGAAGAAAGAAGCGGTTGCGGAAACGATTGAGAACAATGTTAGAAAACTGATCATCGACGAACATCCAATCAATCCCAAATATTATGAAAAAATGTCTGAACTGCTAAGCGCGCTCATAGAGCAGCGCCGGCAGCAAGCAATCGATTATGAAAGCTATTTGGCTAAGGTTATTGAATTAACCAAACAGGTAAAGAATCCAGCAAGCAACTCAAATTATCCATCCTCAGTAAATACAGCTGGCAAACGAGCCCTATACGATAACTTGAATGAAAATGAAGAAAGCGCTCTGGCTGTTCATGAAGCGGTAATCAAAAATCGACAAGATGATTGGCGCAATAACCGCATCAAGAGAATCAAAGTCCAGAATGCTATCAAAAGTGCTATGAATAAGCGGCATGGCTTTATGGTACGCGAAGAATCTGGCACCTATATGGGTGAATCGATAGATCCTCATGATGCATTAACATCTAAAATTCTTGATATCGTTCAAAATCAACCGGAGTACTAAAGATGCACCAGATTGATGTGAATGGTATCACCGTCGATATTGTGCGCAAAGAGATAAAGAATTTACACCTTGGGGTTTATCCTCCTGATGGAAAAGTGCGTGTAGCGGCTCCTTTAGCGGTAAATGATGAGGCGATCCGATATGCCGTGATTGGGAAGATGGGGTGGATCAAGCAGCAACAGGCGAAATTTACAAACCAACCTAGACAATCACCTCGAGAGATGGTTAGCGGAGAAAGCCACTATTTTCTAGGCCAACGCTACCGCTTGGATGTCATTGAATGTCCAGGGCCAATCAAAGTTATATGCAACAAGTCTGTAATTAAGCTCCACATACCACCTCAAAGTAATGCTGAACAACGCGAACTAGTCTTGCAGCAATGGTATAGGAAAGAAATCAAGAGTCTAATCCCTCCCATGTTGGATAAATGGCAGCCTCTTCTAAACGTAGAAGCGGCAGAATGGGGCGTAAAAAAAATGAAGACAAAATGGGGGTCTTGTAACACAAGTGAGCGTCGGATCTGGATCAATCTTGAACTCATCAAAAAGCCTATACAATGCCTAGAATATATCGTGGTTCATGAATTGGTGCATCTACTGGAAAAACATCACAATGCGCGATTTAAAGCGTTCATGGACAATTTCATGCCTCACTGGCGCTTGCATCGGGAGGAGCTTGGTAGAGAACCGCTAGGACACGATCGCTGGAATTACTGAAGAGTGCTTTGTAATAGATAAAAGTGTAAAGGCATTCTCCATATCTATACAAGATCTTCTAGTACAGCTTAAACTTGTTTTTTGATATTATTCTAGCTTAAACAACCTATACAATAAGAATCATAAATGAAGACTTGCACAGCTTGTAAGAGTTTGTTAGTAAAAGCCAGTTTTAATATTGACATTGCAAGTTCATCGACCAAAATTGATGGCGAGCTCCACCTGCCATTTGACCGTAAAACTGATTGTACTGCGCTAACAAACTATTCACCTGATGTCATCATTCTTGCAGGTAACGGAGCTATCGAAGTTAAAGATGGATTAAATTGCTGGGATATTCTCAAAAATACAATGAATACAATTGGAATTACCGGTCCTGATGGATACAAAGAACCGGAAGAAGGATTGACATGGTTGGCTGCCAATATTGATTTTATGAGTCGCACTGTTAACTTTAATGAATCTGACGATCCTTTACTTCAATTGAAAAATCAAATAGTCGGAGCTCTTCAAAAATATGAGACAGAGCCACGCCCAATGTATTGTACTTGCTGCAACAAACATTTTAAAATTCAAGACGCTGCTTCTATATTGATTCTTACTACCAATTGGGATTTAGGGCTGTTTTTAAATTTTAAAAATGTTATTCAACTTCATGGCCGTTGCGATTATCCTAAACAATCAATCCTTCCTCTTCAAAACCTTTCACGCTTAATGGCAAAAGAATCGTCTGATTTCAAAGCTCTAAATGCCGGATTTATACCAGGCCCGTTCTTGCAAAGATGTCTTAACAAGACCAAGAAGCTAATATTTTGGGGTACGGGTCTTAACGACTACGATGCAGCCCTTTGGCATTTCCTTCGTGGATTTGCGAGCGAAAAGAGATCGAGAACTAATGATCTTGAAATTGGAATTGCTTCTAAGGACCACGAAGGATTTATTAATGTCTCAAAACGTGTTGGAAAATATTTTCCAAGGATACCAATAAATAATTGTATCTGCAAAATGGTACCACATTTATAGAACAGGTTCTCCATGACTCAAAAACCACGAAAAATACATCTTAAAATTTCTATTGGCTCTGACTTGTATGTGTTGGGTACCTTAAGTTTCAACCTTGTTAAAAATGAGATATACTATCTTTTTCATCATTCCGAAACGGCACCGAAAAAAGTGCTTGATCTTGGTTCAAACAATCTTACGGATCCACCAATTCATATAAGCTGGCATAGAAAGCGAGTGCATATTAGGACAGAAACAGGGGTGCTTCAGTATGTGAAGTATCCTAACGGAGACCTTTTTCCCAATGCTCATGAAGTGCGACCACTCTTAGTTGAAGGTATTACTCTGAATAATACGCCAGCTCTTCTTAGAAGAGATGATGCTTTTACGAATTTCGAAGATGCAGATGAGTGCTTACAGCTGCAGCTTCTTCAACCATCAAATTTTTCATTGGTATTAATACTTGTGCCGAATTCGTGGACAACAACTAATATACTTCTAGAAGCTTACCTTAAAGGTAATCAAGGAAAAACAGTACCTTTATGGCACCTGCGTACAGAATCTCATGAAATAGGTAGAGTTTTGGCTTTTGAAGGATGGGATGTACTCGTGTGGACCACTCCCTTTGTTAGAAGGGTGTCAAATATTAATGAGGCATTTTCTTCTGGCTATCGTGTTCCCGATTTCGTCAAGCCTATGGATTCATTATTTGATTTAGTTATGCAAGCAAAGCAATCCCCAATTCTTACAAGCCGAGAGCTCGATGCTTTACGATCAGTTACGAATGCGAAAGTCGATCAACAAATACAAAATATAGCGGCTTGTAACATCTGTCATTAGGTTTTTAAGCGGCCTTGATAATTTTTTCGTAAGCCACCACGAAAATCGCACATCCAAACAGATTCCTTTTTTTGAATTCATGTGTTATACTCGCCAGTTTTCTGGTGCAAAGGATAAGCCGTTATATCATATGTCCACTTTAAATGAATTAATCACTCTGTGTAGGGCTAAAAAGAAAGATGCCAAGGCGCTTCTCAAATGCAAAAGATATGATGGCGCTGTGTACACTTGCGGATATATTGTTGAATTGGCATTAAAAATCAAAATATGTAAAACACTGAAATGGACAGACTATCCTCCTCCAAGTGATTGTTTTAAATCTTTTAAAACCCATAACTTGGCATTTCTCCTTGCATGTACGGGAATCGAAGGGAGGATTAAGAAGAATTATTTGGCGCTTTGGTCTTTTTTTACCAATTGGTCGCCTGAGATGCGGTATGAAGTGAAAAAACAATATTCTATGCAAGAGGCCACGGATATGGTTAATGCTGCAGTAACGCTACAGAGTAAAATATGCAAGATTTAATTCAGAAATTTCAGCTAGTACTTGAGCAAATTGAAAGACAAGGTGATGTTTCCTTTTGTGGTCTATTTTTAAGAGACAATGCTCTTCAAAAGTGGGATTTTGTTATAGCCGCACCCTGGCTCAATCCTAGAGATTTAGAATCATATAAAGTGGTAAGTCAGGCGATTCAAAAAATTCTGAGCAATGATGAATTAGTTCAATTAGCGGGAATCGTTATTCTGCGCGAAGAAAACAATGAATTAATTAAAGCAGTTAAAAAATTAGTGAAAGGTAAACAAGTATCGAGATTATGGGAACCACAAGTCTTACCTACCAACTCAGATTTCAAAGTATTAGAAGCCTATATTCTTTTATCCTAAGTGATTTTTGATCAAAACTTAAGTTTGTTTTTCTGCAATTCTTTAAAAGTATTCAGCTAATTTTTACGGTGCAACCGCGGTGCAACGAAAAAATATTTTGCCATTAAAATCCGGTAAAATCCAATAGCCTTTTATGCCTTTTCAGCTTATTATCACTGGTAAAGCGGCTGGTTCTTACCGGATTGTCTGAATAGTTCCCGCATTCGTAATGTGAAGGTCTAAAAAGCCGGCTTAAGCCAATAGACCAAAAGAGTATGAAAACTCCCTCGGAAATTTCAAGAAAAGCTAATTAAAATCCTTAATCAAAATAATATTCTTTGAAATTGGGGGGAATGTATACCGGCGTTTCATGGGGGCTATGTCCCAGGGCACGAATAGCATCAAAATGTTCATACTCAATCGGAATAATCGAAAGTCTTGAACCTTTATTTAATAGCTCAAGCCCTTTAAACATAGGGGAGTCCTTGAGATCAGCTAAAGAAACAAAATAGGGGAATTTTTCCACATACTCTACTTCAACAGTCGCCCAAATCGGGCTTTTTTGTGTGGAACGCTTATCATAATAGGGGCTTTCAGAATCTAGTGCCGTTAAGTCATAGATGCCTGTTTTACAGATGCGACAAATACCGGCTACTCCTGGAGGCGCAACATTAGAATGATAGAAAAGGGCCAAATCACCCACTTCCATTTCATCGCGCATGTAATTGCGTGCCTGATAGTTACGAACGCCATCCCAAAGCGTAAAGCCATCTTGCTTTAAATCATCTATAGAATAAACAGAGGGTTCGGATTTCATCAGCCAATATTTCGTCATTGCTGTTTATCCCATGGGTTAATCTTTATATCCCCACTATACATTTTCAGTTTTTAACGTCAATTTTTTGACGTTTGATTCTTTTTGTGGTCGAGATAATTTTGCAGAATGAGAACAGCTGCAACAGCATCGATCACTTTTGATCGTTTTTTACGATTGAATGATCCTTCACGTAGGGCACGTTCGGCTTGTACTGTTGTTAACCGTTCGTCCCATGTTACGATAGGAATGGGTGTGGCTGCTTTGAAAAGCTCCACGAAATGCAACACTTCATCTGCTTGAAAACCTTTTTTACCACTCATTAAGAGGGGCAAACCCACAACGATTTCCTCAATCTCACATGCTAGTCTTTGTTGATGCGCATTTATCTCTTCAACAAGTTTAGCAACTGTTCTTTCCACTTTTTTTTCTGCAGCAACTGTTTTTAAAGAGGAGGCGATTGTTTGACTTTCATCAGAGATCGCAATGCCAATGCGAGCTAATCCGTAATCGAGAGAAACAATTCGTTTTGGGAGGGGTCTGCTCATGCTGTTTTTTCCTTATGCATTTGAATCATAGCTTCCACAAATTTTAAAAAGAGTGGATGAGGTTGAGTGGGTTTCGATAGAAACTCAGGATGAAATTGAACACCGATCATCCAGCGATGATTTTGAATTTCTGCAATTTCACAGAGATCTTCTCCTGCTAAGGTACCTGTTAAGCGCAGCCCTTTTTCCTCGGCTTTTTCTCGATAGGCATTATTGAACTCATATCGATGGCGATGTCGTTCAAGAATAACGGGTTTTTGGTAAGCTTCAAAAGCTTTACTATCTAATTGAAGTTGGCATTCGTGTGCTCCAAGGCGCATGGTGCCCCCTAAATCCTGGACATTTTTTTGCTCACTGAGTAAAGAAATGATGGGATTTTTAGTCATCGGCTCAATTTCAGTTGAGTTTGCGTCTTCAATGTTTAGAACATGGCGTGCAAATTCAACGGCCATGACTTGCATGCCAAGGCAAATACCAAAATAGGGGATATTGTTTTCGCGGCAATACTTAGCGGTTAAAATTTTTCCCATCCAGCCTCTCTCTCCAAAGCCTCCCGGAACCAGGTATCCATCACAATCTTGAAGGGCATGTGGCAGCGAAGGGTCTTCGGAAACTTTGTCTGCTTCTATCGGGACGATTTCGAGTTGATATCCCGCATGGATAGCGGCGTGATAAAGTGCTTCGAATACAGATTTGTAGGCATCGTGGTGTTGCACATATTTACCCACAATCCCAACTTTTATCGTTCCTTTTGGATGGCGAATTTTTTCTATAATAGCTTCCCAATCTTTAAGCTCTATTGAAGAATTTGGCAGATTGAGTCGTTCGCAGATCATTTGATCCAGTTTTTGCTCATGCAATCGTAAAGGAACTTCATAAATGCTAAATTCAACATCGGTTTCTTCAATAACGGCTTGGAGCGGAACGTTGCAAAATAAGCTGATTTTTTCTTTAACGTCTAAGTCTAAATTGTTTTCACAGCGACAAAGAATGATATCAGGGAAAAGCCCGATTTCACGCAAAACTTGCACAGAATGTTGAGAGGGCTTTGTTTTGACTTCTTTGGCTGCCTTTAAAAAAGGGACGTACGTTAAATGAATATTGAGGCAATTCCCCCGATGTTCATATTGAAACTGACGAATGGCTTCCAAAAAAGGAAGGGATTCAATATCGCCGACAGTTCCTCCAATTTCAACTAAGACCACATCAATATTTTCTTTTTGCTTTGCACATTGAAGGATACGCAGCTTGATTTCATCGGTAATATGTGGAATGACTTGGACCGTTTTTCCGAGGTAATCTCCCCGTCTTTCACGCTTAATGACTTGGTGATATATCTGACCAGATGTTGCATTAGATGCTCGCGTGAGGGGGGAGTTCGTGTACCGGTAATAATGCCCGAGGTCTAAATCTGTTTCAGCCCCATCGTCGGTGACATAAACCTCACCATGCTGATAGGGACTCATTGTGCCAGGATCTACATTTAGATAGGGATCCAATTTAAGCATTGCAATGCTTAAACCTTTTTTTTCTAATAGCATTCCGATGGATGCTGAGGTCAGTCCTTTCCCTAGGGAAGAGCAGACTCCTCCGGTGATGAAGATGTATTTTGTTTGCATAAAAGATATTCAACTTTTTTAATGTCTGCGGGCTCGTCAACTCCGATGCTGATACTATCAACAACAACAGTTTTGATTCGATACCCATGTTCTAAAATTTTGAGTTGTTCCAAATCTTCCGACAGCTGAAGAGGTGTGGATGGGAGTTTGGTATACAACAATAAAAAATCTGTTCGATAGCCATACACACCGATATGTCTATAATAACGTGTTTCAGGTTGATATCCTTGTTTTTTCGAAGAAGGGATTAGAGCACGGCTAAAGTAAAGGGCATCTCCATCTTGGCGGCGAACGCATTTAACAACGGAAGAATCTAAAGCCTCTTCTTCTGTTTGAATAGGAGTAATGGGCGTTGAAACCATAATTTGTTTGTCTGATTGAAGTCCTTCAATGACTTTTTGGATGACCTCGGGTTCAAGAAAAGGTTCATCTCCTTGAATATTAATTACAAAGGGAATTTTTTGCAGAGTGGGGTTTAGCGTCAGAACTTCCGCTAGTCGGTCTGTTCCATTGCGACAATTTTCAGACGTTAGATAAGCCTTTCCTCCAAAAGATTGCACATGTTCTAAAATGCTTGGGCTATCTGTTGCTACAATAAGGTCGTCCAGTAGTTTGCAGCGAAGGGCGTTTTCATAGGTTCTTTGAATAAGCGTTTTGCCAGCGATAGGGATTAAAAGTTTTCCAGGAAGACGTTCGCTTTTCAATCGAGCGGGTATGATTCCAATGACTTGTAATGCGTGTTCCATAAGACAAATCCGAGCTTAGTTGTTATGTGAAAAATCATACATGATTCGAGCCATACATTCAATTACAAGTTCTTGATAGCAAATTTTTATTTGTATCTCTGTATTTATTTATTCTTAATATTATTATGTTATAATGGAAATGAAATAATAACATGGGCATTAGAATGACTAAAAAAAATCTCATCCAAAAAGAAATATTAACTAATTCATTTGAAAATCATGCGTTTCAAATGTCGATGCAAGTCACTCTTGATGAAAATCTTGAAGACAAAAGATTAATTGGTATTATAAAGGGCATTCTAAATCAAGTTAAAACTCCCATTAAAGATTTAAAAATCCAAATAAAAAATCCTGAAAACATTCAATTTCGGATAGGGGAAGGCGCTACCCAAAAGTTGGATTTAGCGTTAGAAAATGATCTTCCCACTGATCTTAGAATTCGCATTTTGTCAATAGCAGCTCGCGCCCTTCCCAAAAGTGGACGGTCGATGAAAGAAATACGCCAAGAATTATTAAAAACATGGCCAAACCGTGTGCCGATCATCAAGCTTTTTTGGGGAATTGCCATCCTTCCGCTATGTGCTTTAATGCACATTCTTTCTTTAAGAAAATATGATTTAGGTGATTTGGATATTGCCACAAACCCTGAGCATGAAAAAAGTTTGTTAACCTTGTTGGAATGGAGCAAACATGCGCTGGATTTAAAAAAAGAAACAGATTCTTTGTTATCGCTTGGTGAAGAATTCACGATGGCAAATCAATTTGAAGAAGCCATACAAATAGGAAAACTGTTGCAGGGAGACACATCCAAAGCAACTCTCGCGCAAAAATATGCCCATAACATTGTGGATCGATTTAAAAAAATCGAAGAAAGACCAGATGCTATTAATCTCATGTTAATTCCGACAGGATATTGGAAAAAAAAGACATTCCAACCTGTTTTGTTGGCTTTTTACCGAAATGCGGAAGGAAAACTGGGCTTAACGGAATTTACCTATGGCAAAAAGAATAAAGACGCTCGTGATTTTGTTTGGGATAAAGAGATTAATGCTGATGAGTTCAGCAAATTTCTAGCTCCTTTATTAGGTTTAGAAGAAAAAGTCAAAACCTCTGCTCCATCAAAAAATATAGCTCGAGCAGCCTATTTGCAGATGGGCGCTGTGAATTTAAGAGAAAATGCTATGCAAAATATGGCAGAGCAAGGAATACAAGGTGCTGCTTCCTTTATTCCTGGGGTTCTTGAAGAATCAGGATCAAATCAAGCATTTAGAGAACAAATTTGGGTAAGTTCAGGAGCAACATTTGTTCCATCGCGTGCGGAGAAAAGAGGCAAGATACGAACGAGCCCCGACAAAATTATCCACGAAATGATTCGCCTGCAGTTTGGTGATTCTGCAGCAGCTGACAAAGCGACCTTTACACTAGCTATTTTGAATGATCGACTTGAAAAAGTTATCAAAGCTTTACCTCAAATGCGGTTAGAAGACAAATTAAAATGGCTAAAACTACTGGAACAAGATCAAAAAAGGTTAGAAAGGCAGCTTGCCAAATCCTCTGGAAATCCTCAATTCAAAGAGCTTGTTTTAGATCCCGCGAGTCCTTTTTCAGCATTTTCTAAAAGAATTCATGATTTAAAAATTGAGTTGGCTAAGCTGGATAAAATGCAGGCCAGCTATCACAAAAAAAGAGCTGGAATTCTCAATAAAGTAAAAAATTTCCCTATTAGGCTTGAAATTCCTCTGAAGCTTCAAACTAAGCAAAAGAGAAAAGAGGAAATTCAGATACAAATTTCAGAAGCCGATTTAAAGTTAATAGAAGATATCAAAGCAGGCTTTACCAATCCGACAGTTGATAATGTAAGAGAGACGACCAAACAACTGCTCGCTTTGGGAGAACGTCTTGATCAATTAGTCGATGAAAAAAAATACACTGCGACCATAGAACTCTACCGATCAATCATTCCTTATATCCCTTCTCCTATTAGTAAAGATCCTTTGCAACCAGTGACAATATATGATCTTTTGCTTCAAAAAGCTATTCAAGAAGGCAAAAGCGAGTTGCTCGACCAATTTAGTGCTTCTTTAGAAAAGCTAACCCATTATTCATGGGAGGCAAGAGTCAAATCAAGAGATTTACCTCTCACAAGTTCTGAATGGGTGCATACAATTAATCACCAGGCGGTTTTATATCAATTGATTGAAAGGCGTAAACAATGGGTGGAGGCAATATACCCTGAAAAATTTACGCTTGAAGACTTAAAAGTTGCGAAGACGAGAGAAAAAATTAAGAAAAAGCTGACTCTAGAAGATGTGACGATTTATCTTCTTTCAGATTTCTATCGCCGAAATGATTATGAAATGCTGATTGGAAAATTGGTTGCGGAAGAACATCTAAGACCTACGCTGAATCCGGAACTTGAAGAACGTTTTATGCTCGCACGTTCACTTTTTATAAAAGGAAACGTTAAAACTCACGGAGTAGGTCACGGATTAGGCATTGTAAGTTATATAGATGAACGAGAAAGAAAAGATATTAATCATGTCAAACTAATTGCTCAAATTTCCGATCTTTATCTGGGCAAAAAAGATTCCCATCTCCAAGAGAGCAAAAATCTCCAAAAGAGCAAAAAAGGTTTTTATGATTTAACTCCTCGAGAAAAAACTGTGTGGAGAACTATTTTGAATCGAGAGAAACCATCAACTTCTGTGGAAGATCTTCCACAAGTACCAGGGCAAATGGTGGATATGTATCGTTCTCAGCTCATGCTAACGTCGTTAGTTCATCCTGAGACAGCTTTTGGTTATTTAAAAGGAAATATTAGAGTATTTGGGAATGTTCCCACGTTGGTTCGTCTTTACATGAATGGAAAAAACCCTGAAAGGCAAAGGGAGCTCGCTCAAAAAAGAATGGATCGGATCAATGCTTTTACATTTAAGAAGCTTCAAAAACTTAAGCGATTAGATCTTGTTTTTCATCCAATGGATAAATTCGGGTGGTATCAATGCGGAATCAAAGAACGAGGAAATAAAGGTGTGACAAAAGGATTCTGGTGGGGAATTTCCCCATTTGGTTTAGCTAGCGCCTTTGTGTTTTTGGAACAAATGCGAAAAGAGTCCATTCATGAAAAGAAAATGGGCGAGCCAAAAGGGATATTTTTTGGAAAAACAATTGGTAATTTTAGAAAGGAATATCCTCATCATTTATCAGGAATGGAAGCACCTTTAAATGTGAATAATACGTCTGCAACATGGATGGGTAAGTTAATGAGTGTGGAGGGGGAAAGCCCTGTTGATGATTGGTTTAAAGTATGTATTGAATTGAAGGATGATGATTCCGAATTTGATTATTCTCCAAAAAATGTTGAAGAAGTGTTTGACTTGGCATTACAACGTTTTAATTATTTTGAAGGGAATGATGAACAACGTCGTTTGCTGGCGGTTCTTTTTCGTCCTCATGTTTTACAAAGAGCTCTGAGGAGAGACCCACAATATTTTATTCGACGTTCTGCCGATTTGCAAAATGCTTTGAAAATAGCGGTGGAAAGTGGTCATTTTAACCGAGCTGCATTTCTCCTATTTCTAAATACGCAAGTTGTACATCACGCTAAATTGGCGATAAAATGGTCGGGAAATGCCTCTGATTTGGATCCATATCAGCTTGAGTTCGCTGAGCAAGCCGTTGATGCAGATGCACTGCAGATGGTGATCCAGCAAATGCCAAGTCTCTATTCCATTGATCAAAAGAGTGGTTCAAGCTATTTGAAATTGATGATTAATTGGATGAGCTTTCCTGACACTTCTGTAGAAGAGCAGCTAAAATTTTCCACCTACCTTTTAAGTTGCTTTGTGAACGATGCTCAGGCTGAAAACCCCGCAGCTTTGGAACTCCTAAACGACAGCACCATACGTGCTCATCTTATTCTTGCAGCCAATCGTCTACGGGTGATTAAAGAACAATGGACAATTCCTCTATTAGCCGAATCTGGCATAGAATGGGCTGAAAAATTTTTCTTCCCTTGGCTTGCAATGGCACCTCTTTCAAAAGAAGAAATGAATATGACTTTTGATCGCTGGGTTGAGTTGCAGCAAGGTGAAATAGCAGAAGGCATTGTATGGATTCAAAATAAGGAACATCCGCATATTTGGGAAAAGGGAGAGTCCAAAATTGATGCGTCTACAATGCACATCCTTTTATTTAACGGGAAAAAACCTAAGGGTATTAAGACGGCGCTTCCCAAAAAACTTTTGGAATCTCCAGACTACGACCTTCTATTTCGCGGAAAAGAATTTACAGCTTTTGCACAGCTTGGAGAGCAAAAAGGGGAAATGGTCTATCGCTTTAAAGATGAAAAAGGAAATAACTTCAAAATTACACATAACGTGAAAGAAGAGTCCATTGTCATCGAGCAGAAATTTTTACCTGAGTTTTCAGGATTGAAAAAGGCACAATGGTATCGTTTTTGTCATCCCGATGCTTATGCTCATTTGACTGTAGAAGAAAAGAAAAAGATGCGTAAAAATGACGCGATGACTAAAGCCATTGATGATATAACTTCTCAGTTGGATAAGAAAAAAATCCCTCCCAAAGTTAATAAAATGCTAGAAAGTAAAGAAATGCGTGAGGCAAAAAGCATTGAAAAAACTTTGATTGAACGAGGGATGTGGATCAATTCAGACAAACCTAGCCAAGGCTTTGCCATATTGCCATTACAACCCGATAGTCCAATATCCAATGATATTTTCCGGTTGCGCTTTGATAAAAAGCAACATTTAACAAGCATAAAAAGTCTTTCTGGTCGAACTGTTATCCATGATGAGCAGGAAAGGCTTGCAAAGGTGTTAGCTCCAACTGAAAATCATAAAATTGTTTTTTTACGTGGAAAATGGTCAAAAGGGATCGCTGAAATCCGCTTACTCGAACAGGGCTTAATCTTTCAAAGAAAAAACAAGACAAATCCGTGGGTCGTCGCTTCAGGACCCTATCAGGGTTATCAATGGACAATTGGTGGAGGAAAAGCTGCTCAACTTACATCTTCTTTAGATTTTCCTTTAGAGGAATTTGGGGTGTCCTTGAAGGATCCTGTCAGCGGTGATACGCATCTATTAATTTGGCCGCATCATGTAAAAAATAAAAAGGAGATGGTTCTTGATAAAAAAGATACTGCAAGATCTCCTTTAAAAATCATTCTTTCGGACGGTAAGTCCCCTGAAGGGTCAAATGGCGCATTTCTTTACCTTGCCTATCTTTTTGCGGCTAAGCATGAATATCAACGCGCTTTTCATTTTTTAGAACTCGCCCAAAAAGGTCGTTTAGAGTCTGAGAGCGAAATCGAGAATTTGACAAAAGTGATGAGTTTATTTCGAACGCTTCCAGCGGATTCTGTGCGTAGCTCTTTACTGAAGCTAAAGGCCGAGTTATATGGTCGAAAAATTATTAGACAGCAAACGCAACAAGTCAGTTTTTCAGGAGAGGATTGGCACGTTTTTCTGGAAGATTCTCAGTACGTCGGCAAATTGTTTCAAAAATCCCAGACATATTCTTCAAAATCTGTTTTTGATCCAAAATTAGTCGAAGCATATGCACTGGATAATGCTCATGAAATTCGGTTATCAGAAGACGAGATTGAGGAAATCAAACACATTCAAGAAGAATCCTTAATTCAGATTTTGAAAAAAGAGGATGCCTTTGCGCAATTAAAATCTCGTGAAAAACCGATTGACTTAAGCAATAATATTACGATGATTTCTAGCAAGTTATTAAGTCAGTTTATAATAAGCAATATGCAAAAGCCTCTGAAACATCCCGAAGAGTTATTGTCTAAGCTTTATAAACTTGATGAAGAGATGCTTTTAGGGCATTTTTTCACGCTTTGGAATTTAGTCATTGATCAGAAATTGAAGAAAGAAGATTTATTGGCATTTTTTGCCCCGATAGAAAAAAGGGATCTTGTTAAAAAAGGGCAAAGCATGTTGAAAAATTTGAAAACGGGGGTGGGCACCGCAGTGAAAGCCTTGGCTGAAGGAGATCCCTCGGCTCAGCTTGATGCATTGCGTAAGCTTTTACTCAATCTTGCTGAAAAACCGGATAGTTTTAAAACAGCAGATCTTCGTTTCGATACCACAGCGTTGCATGTATTTCATAAAAAACTTCCTTCTAATTTCACAAAATTAGGAGTTAAAATTCTGAAACAAAAAGGACGTGGTGATCCGAAGCTGACAGAAACCATAGGGATGATTGAGAACCAGTTAAGAAAAGTGACAGGCACAAATGAAGATGGACAGAGCTTTTTACAAAATCCTGCGGATTTGCTCTCGGAAGGCCAAATTGGGCAAGTCTTTAAAAACAATTTTTCCAAGGTTGATGGGGTAAAGTCTGGAATCCAGCTATTGGACACTCAACTATTAAAAGAAAAAATTAATGAAAACCCTTACTTATTTGGACCCATAGCTGGACCTTTGATTACCAAATTTCTTGCAGTCACACCGATTGATCAAGATGTTCCAATGGAGGCTTTTGTCTCTGGAATCAGTCAACAATTCAAACTTAATGTAATTGAAGAGCTTCGAGAGACTGAATTACGCCATCGTATTGAAAATCTGGAAGAAAGACTACGTGTTCAAGAACCAAAAACGACTTGGCCGTCTGTTGATGGCGGAGAGGCCATAAAGATAGATCTTCAGTCCGCTACAGTGGGTTTAGCAAACTTTTTAATTCCTGTTCCCGCCGAAGCAATTTCAATGACAGAAAAAAGGCTTAAAGCTACCCAAAAAGAAATTGAAAGCATTTTTGCCCCTTCTCTGGGACGTGATGAAATCGAAATAAATGAAAATGAGTTGTTGTGTGCTGGGGCTGCAAGCTCTGCTGAAAATTTGATGCACGTCGTTGCTGAGCAAGGCCAAATTTTTGATCCAAAAGAATTTCAATTATTAAAAAGGCACATTGAAGAACATGAAAAAGTCGTAAAAGTGGCCTCACATAAAAAACGGGAAGCGATTCTAGAATTTTTACGAACTTATAAAGATATTAACAGTTTGCCGCCCAAGGTAAAATGGGCCCTTAAAAATGAGCAAGTCGTAGGTGAAACAGATATTTTTAATGAAGTCATCCATGCTTATCAGCAATTAAAGTTGAACATTCCTATCTTGGAAAAAGAGATAACAGAATTTTTAATTATTGATACTGAAGCGAAAATGTTCGGATATCCCGTGGAATCTATTTTGAAACAGATGCAACAACTACAAGATCAACCTTTAAAAAAAGGTCAAACACGTGACGCGTCATGGTTACAAGAATGGAGTCTTCACTCTTTTGCTTTGAATAAGTTAGTAAACGCGGCTTCTAATCGGGAGTTTTTCCTTGTAAAAGAAGGTGTCGATAAAGGCAAGCTTGCGGATCCACGTTTTCATCGAAAATTTTTAGTCACACAATGGCTACATAAAATTAACTTACGTCAAGAGCAAGTAGATATGGTTCGTGCGATGGAAAAAGATCCTTGTGCATACTATGAATTGCGTATGGGATTGGGCAAGACCTCTCATATTTTTCCTGCATTACTACTGCTTCTAGCTGAAAAAGGAACTCTGCCTGTTGGAATTGTTAAAGAAGAATTGTTTAAAGACAATCTTGAGGCGCTAGACAGAAGCACAAGGATGATGCTTCAAACAAGTTCTGAATTTAGTTTTGACCTACATTCTGATACAAGCCCTCTTGTGTTATCTGAAAAATATTACCGCCTGCTTAAAGCGAAGGAAGAAAATGGGTATATTTTAACAAGTATTCATACCAAAGCTTCTATTGAGCATCGCTTAGGTCTTCTGCGAGATCAGGTAAAGGAAATATTTGGCAAAACAAGTAATTTGCAAGACCTTCCCCATAAACTCAATGCTATTCATTTATTGCAGAAAGAGCAATATTGGCTGAGTAAAATCCGTTCACTTGTGAATGGTGATGAAAACTTTTTTGGTTTTAAAACACAAACGATTATCGATGAAGTCGATGACGTGCTCAATGTGATTAACGAGGATAACTTAGCTCTCGGTGATTCGATTCCTTTAAATCGCACTGTGATTGATATGATGGAAATGATGATGGAAGTCATCTTTACCTCTCAAAATCCCGACGTGAAAAAATTGCATGAAGCTATTCGCACAAAAAAACAAGCGACTTTACGCCCTTCGGAAGTCAGAGAAATTCTATTACCTGCTTTGGCAGGTGAAATTCTTTCAAATGATAGATTTTTGCGTTTAGCTGGTGGTTTAGACCCTGAATTAGAATTGCGCAAACGCTTAGCGGGAACTGATAAGGATGCTTTCGTCGATTACCTTTGCAGGAGTTTAGGAGAAAAAGTGCCTGGGTTTCCAGAGGAAATCGATGATGAAGATGTAAAAAATTTCCAAAACTGTGTTGGAGCGCTCAAACACATTTTGCAAATCACATTTCCGGTAGCTCTCAATCAAAATCCTGGTATTAATGTCGCAGTTAAGAAAAATGATGGCTTCACAGTTGGTCCACAAGTCAGCGGACAAGATAAAGACGCGATCATATTTGGTGATGAATACGACGTGACTGTGAATCATTACCTCATGTATGCCACAGAGCTTCCGGATACACCTTTTATTCACCAGGCTTTGGCTGCATTTCAGGAGAAAAATGCTAAAAAATATTTAGAGATTGGACAAAGAGCTGCTGCTTTCGGGGAACGCAATCTTTTGAATTTTTTAAATCGGCCTGAAAATTGGAAAGAACGTTTGCTCATTTTAAGAACAGAAATTATTGAGAATATGTGCATTAAGCGCTTCGAAGAAGAAATGGTCATTAATGTCCAAGAACTTGTAAATGGATTGCAATTTGGTGGAATGACTGGAACATTAAATGATTACTCTCTTCCAAAAATTCATGGGCAAACTCCCCATTACACACCTCGCACAATTGAGGGGGAAACGCTCTTACGCATTGCCAATAAAGGTGAGCCTGTTCTGAAGATTACTCCTGATGAGAATCTGATTCAGCAACTTGCTGCTAATCTTAAAGACCCTGCTTGCAAAGCGTTAATTAATGAGGGCATGTCTTTAGAAGGCAAAAATGCAGTCCAAGTTGTTAAAGAATTGCGTCGGACTGCAGAGGGAAAAGAACGGATATTTATCCTTATGGATCCTGTCGCACGTAAGCCCGTCGTTTGGTATCCAAAAGCTAAAGAACCTGAGTTAATTTCAAAAGGTGCTTTAAATGAATTAATTGCCACTAACCCGACCTTTAAAAAGGATTGTGTATTCTATTTTGGTCCTCCCGATACGCGAGGAACAGACTTTGTCATTCCCCCTGGTTATGGGGTGATTGTTTTTGGTCCCACTACCATCATGCCGGGTGCAATGCAAGCCTGCTGGCGCCTACGTGGTCTTGGCCAACAGCACGGCTTAAAATTTTTACTTCCAGATTCAATCGCTCAGCGTATTTGTTCAGAAACTGATATGAAATCCTCTAACTTATCTTGGCTGCATCTTTTTAATGACATCAAGAAACAAACACTTGAAAGTCAAAAAGGACTTAATTTAAAAGGCACAAAAGAAAAAATCCGGGAGATTCTTCCTGTGGGAATTCGACAAATTTTAAGTAAGCATCTTGCGGCAAGAGATAAAATGGTATTTTGGGATATTTTACATCCAATCCGAAGGGGAGAAGATGTACTCATTCAAATCAATTTGCATGAAGCAACACGTGATTTTTTATGCAAATCCAAGAAAGCAGATCCTACGCAGGATTATTCTCCTACATCCATCATTTCATTTGAAGAGGATATTCAAAAAGATATTGAAGGACAAAAAAGGCAATTAGAAGAGCTCAAAAATAAAGTGAAAATGATCAAAAAGAGTATGGTATTTCGCGCAACTGGCTGGGCTAGACAGCGTTTTCAAGATATAGAAAATGATATAACCGCAATGATGACTAATTTAGAGCAATTAGAAAAAGATTTTTATGAAAAAGTTGAATCGCATAAAAAATATCTTCCTGCAAATGTTCCAAATAATGGAGGCGCGGTAGCAACTTCTCAGGTTCAAGTCCAAGAAGCTCAACAGCAGCAGCAGCAACAACAACAGCAGCAGCAACAACAACAGCAGCAGCAACAACAGCAGCAAGAGCAGCACCATAGAATTTTAGATGGAAAATTTAATCGCTATGAATATAAAAAAATGGACTCGTGGTCAGCGTTATTTTGGGAATTTTCAAACTTTATGGGATAGGAATAATGAATGGGTGGTTCGTGAGCTTTATCTTCATGTTAAAAATTTAGGAGATAATTTTGTTGGAAAAAATAATATTGAGGAAGATTTCTCAAATTTCGGTTTCGATGCAAATGTTTCAATTTCAAATCACATGAGCGAAGTTTTATCAGAATTACCTACATTGGTTGGAGCTCCTCTCGGTCGTATTTTAATTATCAAAGGAAAACAAGTGTGCTTGATCGGTAAGGAAGATTACCATTGGTCTATGAAAAGATTCATAGGTGTTCCACATGCGATTTTAAGTCCACTCGATGGGTATATCTATCCCGAAGGATTAGCATTTAATACCGTAAATGGAGATGTCCCTGATATTCAAGATCCTGTAATGATGCTTAAAATCGTGCAGATAAAATGGCGTCTTGGTTATTACTCTTATTCATCCGCAGAAGAAAAAGTTTTAACTGATTGGTTAAAAACGTTAACTAAAGTGCAGATAGATGCTCATTGGAAATGGTTAAATCAGCGCTCTAATATTGAGCAGATTAAATTATTCCAAAAAATCGTTGTGTAGTTGATTGTTTTAGATTTTATTTCTGTGCTACAAAGATAATTATGTAGCGAAATAATTTTTATGATTAAGGTTTTTCAGTATAAAAAAATATTTTTTTTCATTGGAAGATCATCATCTCAACTATCCACGCAAAGTGAATTAGATGCTTCAATTCAGATTGAGCGTTTAATTCATCTTTCAATGTATCCTAGAACAAATTGGAAACTCGTTAAGAGCTTTAAAACTTCATATAAAAGATCTAGATAATGTCACATTTGAAGAGAATGAAGAAGAAGCTTAAAAACTAAATAAAGCACGCTTTGCCATTTGATCTTAAAGTTCGAGTTGTTTCAATTGCAACGGGCATACAAGAAAGCTATCCTGACAAGGTTCCGATCATCAAATTATCTTGAGCAATTTAACATCTTAAATCACTCTTCTTTTTTTATTCCTGTATTCTAGAAAATTGCTTTGCATATTAATTCTTAGGGAAAATACTATTTTTATCTGGTAAATGCATATTACAAAATACGTTTAAAACTCACATATATAAAAGAAAAATATGAACGGCGTTTATGGCATCAATTCTACCTCTTTAGAAAAAAATATTGATTTGTTACAAGAACCGATACTTTTACAAATTCCGATGGAACTTATTGTAAAAATTCTTTCGCATTTAAATATTAGTTCTATCTTTGCAACCGGAGCTACTTGTAAGGCATTAAAACAAATTATTTGTGATTTTGAAGATGTTTATCTTAATAAACTAAAAACAATCTATAGAAGTCAGTTTCCTGAAACATCTGCTGAAAGCAAAGGGGCTACTGCTTTTCAGTATTGTCAAGCCAAAAAATTAGATGGACTCATTAAAAATAAAGAGATTCAACCTAAAGTTTATAAATTATGTCCCGATTTATTAAATTTTTATAATGGTCCCCCTTTTCTTTTAAACGATGGCAGAATCATTAATGCTTATCACTTAAATCAATCAAATTTTCTTCAAATCAGCAGTCTGACAACACTTCAAGAATGCAAAAAAATGGACTGTCCCTCTTTTGTCCTGAGTTTAGATTGTATGCAAAATGAAATTATCATTTGCGGATGTGAGAAAGTGATTCATTTAATTGAGTTGGAAACAGGACATCTTATTCGATCGATTCCTCTAACTTGCGATGTTTGGGCTTTGACACATGTAGGTCAAACCATCATCGCAGGATGTGATGATGGTTTGATTCGCATGTGGGATTTTAAAACTTTAAATGAAATGTGTGAGCTCAAAGGTCACACACACGCCGTGTTAAGCCTAAAAGTTCAAGGTCATATTCTTTTTAGTGCTTCTAAAGATAAAACAATCCGGATGTGGGATTTATCCCTAGGGACCCAAATTTATCAAATTGAAAGGCATGTCTGTGCCATAACTTGTCTTGCTATTTCCAATGACAAAATGGTTTCAGGATCTCTTGATGGAAGGATTGATGTTTGGAATTGGAAAGAAAAAAAACTTTTGCAAAAAATTCAGATTGAGAATCCAAAATTTCATAAAATTAATTCCATTGCTCTGTTGGATGGAAAAATTTTAAGCATATCAAACAATGCAACAGTTTTTGATCGACCTTCTATCTTTATTTGTGATTTAGAAACAGGAGTCGAATATAAAAACCTTGATGAATTTGCGGGTTCCTGGCGCGCCTACTTATTGACTTGGGAAGGAAAAATCATTTGCCGAAGAAACTCGGGAACCTACATTTATAGTTTTGCTGAAGAAGATGCTCTTTCATCAAAAAATGTGCTTTAAAATTCTTGTCGGATTCTCTTTCAAGGTTTGACAATATCTTATTTTTATCTTTAAAAAAAAGTAATCATCCACGAATCCTCATAAGAGGATGTGTGGATTTCAAAGACTTGGATGGCCAAAAAAAATGGTTATAAGGCTATCTAGGTTTTCTTGTGGAAGCGCGTGCTGTCGCAAAGAGCTGTTATTCTTATAATCTATTTTTTAACTAACCAAATAATTATTTTCTTTTGAAATAAATTGGATTTAGCAAACGACATTGGAAGGTTAGTTATGAATTTGTTCGGGATATACGAGGCTGGATATTTGATGTTCAAAAATACAAATTGTCATCAAAATACTATTCGCGTGCCTACCATGATTGAATGTCTTTTTTTTAATACAATCGAATTGAAAATTGAATTAGAAAATAGAATGAAATTTTTTTATCTGAAAACAAGGGATGTCGTAAAATTTTTAGAAAAAAATGAGATCGACGTTTCACCTTATGCCTCAGAGCTAGAATTAACCCATTTATTTCACCAATATATTCTTTATCCGCAAGAAATTAAGGCAAAATATAGCCAGCATCTTATATCTGGAAAGTGTTTGAAAGGAAGAATCAAGCTCGATATTTGGAAATTAGATGCTGATGACACGGGTATTAAAGTTGCAAACTTGTTTGAATGGCTGTTTACGAACACTGTCAAGCTTCCGCTTTGGGATGGAGAAAAAATGACAACATATACAGTAAAAAGGGATGAGTTAATCGATAATTTAAAAAATCATCATGTTTTTGTCGATTGGCAGATTTCTGATGAAGGTCTTTTGCATAAAATTAGATCCTTAGCGATTCAGTCCTTAGCTGGTTCCAAGGTAGATTTAATAGCTAATGCGCTGCTTGGAAATTTTGTCCACATGAGCACTGTCTCTTCCTTTACGAAAGAAGGGAAGGAACTTAAAGGCGGATCAGAAAAAGAATTACACTTTATTTCAAGCTGGGCTCCCACACCAATTCTTGCCATAAAGATTTATGAGAAAAAAAACGAGGTTTCTCAAAACCCTATCTTAATCACTGTTCTTCAGAAAAATGAACCAGTTTCTGTTTATATTGATGCCAATGAGCTTGCTCAGCGCTTACACCTTTCTTTGGAGAAGATAGAAGAGTATGCAAAAAAAGGAGAGTTGGAAGCTTACCTAAGTTCTAAGGAAGATCAATTGGCATGCTTAGAAACTGTACTTGCCAATTATAAACGTTTATTTAAAAAACAACGGTTGCTCGGAAGAACTTCTTTATCTCCGGAAAAGCTGATGAAAATGATTCATGCTTTTGTGAAAAGTATGCGAGTAGGAGATCCACCCGTTTTAGTGGCCAAAAAATATATTGGACTTTTTCGAGGGAAAAAGTTGCACATCGTTGATATGACAGTTAAAAAAACAATTAATCAGGGTGCTTTCATAGAAGCTCTGAGTGTGCAAAATCCGGTGTCTGGTAGGCCAAAGGTCTTAAAAATCATCCGAACAGATTTTCCTGAGGCAGAACTTGCTCGGCACGCTTTGAAAAATGAATATGATTTTTTGCACAAACTGCATAGAGGATTTCGCGGGAAAAAAATTCCTGGCATCCAAAAAGCCCCACATGCCATCAGTAACTTATCACAAGGAAAGGGGAAAGAAGGGTTTCTATTGACTCCTCAATATATAGGAGATGCGTTTGATAACGAAATTGTTCCAGATGAAAAAGCCATTCAGGCTCTATACAAGTTGCTAAAAGGCTTTGAATATTGTGTTAAAAAAATGAATTTAGGGCATGGAGATATTAAACCTGAAAACATGCTTATTAGGGAAGTTGGGCAGGCATATGAAATAGACTTGTCCGATTTTGGAGGAGCGCGCTTTTTAGGCAAAGCACGGGGCCTAGGAATATTTTCGGTCAATTATTTCCCTTATAATGATCTTTTGCTTTTGCGAGAGTATGATACAGGAGTTCCTGAAGATCAGGAACTGTTTGATGCGTATTTTAGATTGAAAGATGTCTATGCCTTGGGAAGCTCCATGTACTTTATTTTGTCAGGGGGATACGAGCCTTATCATTTAAGAGAGTATAATCGAGCTTTAGATGGCCCCTACAATGATGAATTCATTGTACGTCGGAAGACATTTGCTCCAGGAGGGCATCCTCCACCTGAAGCGAATTTTAATCGAGAATTGTTGCTAAAGAATAAAATTCCTCTGGAAATCATCGATTTAATCGAAAAAATGGTGAACTTGAATCCGGATGAGCGGATCAACATTTATGAAGCAGCCAAAATATTTGATGCTTATATGGATTCGAAGGGTAAAAAGCTAACATTATACTAATTATTTAAGGACTGTCAAAAATCTTGCAAATAGACTGACAGTCCTATTGTGATTATGCTTATAGAAGTAATTCATCTGAAGTGTTAGTGTTGGATGACAGATTGAATCATCCTAAGGAGTTCGTATGAACCTAATATCTGGCACTTGTAAGAATGGTGCATTTTACTTTGATTCTTATCCATCGAGTGGCATTAAAGTCCGTGGGCGCTTTACATCTCTTTTTTATCAATGTGTAAAGGTTAATATAAAAACACCCTGTGGAATTAAAACATATCGTCTAGATTTTTCAGAATTAAAACATTGGAGCAAATTTCAGGGATTAAAGCTTGAAAAAATGCCCAAGCTTAAGCTTATTTCTAACATTCATGCTTTTATCTACCAAAAAAATGGCTCGACCTTTCCTTTTTTGACAGGAAAGTATTACCAACATCGATTGAACTTGGAACCTTGGTTAACAAGCAAAGGAATTAAAAAAGCACGGTTGATTGACCGGCTTTTTTTTCGTAGCGTGACATTTTTGGCTATCGTGGATGGTCGCCTTAAAACGGTTCATATTCGAAGAAAAAGTTTGATTAAGTGGATGGAAAGTGTTCAGATTCCTCTAAATCCAGATCTAAAGGGTAATGAAGCATTGGTATACACTGTCCAAGAACATGCGAATGCAATTATTAAAAAGCAGTCAGAAGAACAGCAACTGCAAACAAAGCCTAAAGAAAATCCTGTAGAAATAAACAAACCTTTACCAGCCATTATACCTGGCGTTATAAAAAATATTTTGATCTGTCGTCTAACCTACAATAAAAAAGGGGAAATCGTTCCTGGTACCACTCAGGAAGAAAAGAGACTTGTTTTTGATAAATGGCAAAATGATCCTCGTTTTTCTTTAAAAGTCTTATCAGAGGCATCAGAAAATACTGTGCAAGTGTTATGCGACGATGAGGAGAATGAGCTTATTAACGTTGATGCTACAGATCTTAGCCGCCGTTTACATCTCTCGCTATCTAGAATAAAAAAATATGCGGGAAAAGGAAACTTAAATGCATATATGGATAAAAAAGTACTCAACATGGATGTTGTCATTGATTACTACGAGAGAATTTTGAAAAAAATGCAAGGGCTGGAAAAGCAGATTTTATCTCCTGCAGTCCTCATGAAGATCGTTCGATTGTTAGTAAAAAAGGGTTTTTTAAAGCAGGGTTCAAAAGATATCCAAAAACTACAGACTATTGAAATAAATGACTGGAAAATTGCCTGTGGCTTTTCTGACGAAAAAAAACTCCTTCTTTTAGATCTTGCGAGCTTAACTTTTTATAACAAAGGAGCAGCAGGGACAATTTACACAATCAAAAGTTTTTTATCAGATCGATTAAAAGTGATTAAAATAGCATGTGGCATGCCAGATTATATTTTGGAAAATGAATATTATACGCTCAAACATTTTCATGGATATGGAAGAGAGCATGGTTTGCAAAAAGCACCTCAAATGCTATTTAGAATGAAAATAGAGGCTGAGCAAAAATCACGCTACGCATTTTTATGTCATAAGTATGAAGGAAACCTTTTACAAGCAGCAGGATTAAATAAAAAATTAAAGCCTATAAAGCATGATATTTTCACAACGTTTGGCAAGAAATTTAATGCCATTTATCAGTTGGTTTGCAATTTTGAACGTATTTATCGCACGAAACTGTTACATCATGGAGATATCAAATTAGAAAATGTTTTTTATGAAGTCGATAAAGAAGGCATGGTTCAACTCTTTTTGGCAGATTTTGGAGGTGCATCCGTTTTGGATGAGAAAAGAGGTTTTCATTTGGAATCAATAGCGGCTCCACAGTACCTTCCTGAAGGAGATTTAAATGCGATTTTTTCTGCTAGACAAGAGGGGAATCAAGGCTTTTTTAACCAAGTTGCTCATAAAATGGACGTGTATGCGTTGGGTTGTTTATTATATGAGTTTTTCTCTCATGGGCAAATTCCTTACGACCCCAAACAATATGTCTTGCGAGCAGATTACTTTCCAGAAAGGAAAATTCCTCCGTTGCCTACTCTTGATGGTCCCGAATTTAATCGTAAAGTGTTAGAATCTCTGCCTGAAGAGTTAATCGAGATCATTGCGGCAATGACTAATCTGGATTATGAAAAAAGGATTTGCTTGACAGAGGTAAAAGATAGATTAGATGAATTTAAAAAAAGCTCCCAGCTTTAGTGAAGCCGGGAGCTTTTGTGGCTTATTTACCTTTTCTTTTGCGTTCGTTTTCTGTTAGCAAACGTTTACGCATGCGAATAAAATGAGGTGTAACTTCGATGAGTTCGTCATCTTGGATATAGTCGATGGCTTGCTCAAGAGTAAAGCGGCGTGCAGGTGTCAGAATGATGTTTTCATCGCTGCCAGAAGCTCGCACGTTTGTTAGCTGCTTTCCTTTGATCACGTTAACGACGAGGTCGTTTTCACGGCTATTTTCACCGACAACCATCCCTTCGTAAACGTCGTCGCCTGGGCTTGTAAAGAGAACTCCCCGATCTTGTAGGTTAAAGCAAGCGTAGCCGTTTGTTTTACCAGGACAAATAGAAATTAAAACACCACGGTGTCTACTTGGAATCGCACCTTTCCATGGAGCAAAATCTTCAAACACAGACGTCAAAATGCCGAGTCCACGTGTCACTGTCAAAAAGTCATTGCGATAGCCCATCAAACCGCGCATAGGAATTAAAAACTCAATCGAAGTAATGCCATGCTCATTAGTGTGTAAATGTTGCATTTCACCACGACGTTTGGAAAGTTCTTCAATCACAGTTCCAGAATATTCTTCGGGTACTTCGATATGGACTCTTTCTATTGGTTCGTGTTTGACACCATCGATTTCTTTAATAATAACTTGTGGTTTTGAAACGCTAAATTCAAAATCTTCACGACGCATCGCTTCAATTAGAACGGAAAGATGAAGTTCGCCACGTCCAGCAACTGTAATTTTATCTTGTTCGTCTTGCGATTCTGTAATACGCAAGGAGATGTTTGCTTTTTTCTCTTTTTCTAGACGTTGACGGATTTTATTCATGGTGACATGCTTTCCATCTTGTCCAACGAACGGGCTATTGTTAACAGTGAAGTCAACAGAAACAGTTGGCTCGTCCAATTTAATTCTTGGAAGGCGCACAATTTTTTTAGGATCGCATAATGTATCGCCAATAGTGATTTCAGGGATACCTGAAATACATACGATGTCGCCTACACCAGCTTCATTCATTTCAATCTTTTCTAGGCCTAAATAGCCTTCAATACGTGTAACTGTGCAACGGGATTCTGTACCATGCTCATCAATGTGAATAATGGAATCACCTTTATGAATTGTTCCATCTAGGATACGTCCACAAGCTTGTCTTCCCACATAGTCATCGTAAGAAATGGTCGCAGCATGCATTAAAAATGGATTGTCTAATTTGCCCTGAGGTGCTGGCACTGCAGATACAATCAGCTCAAAAAGAGGCTTCATGTCTGTGCTTTTTTCACTGAGATGGTGCATCGCAAAACCTGAGAGACCGGAAGCGTAGCAATAACGGAAATCGAGTTGGTCATCAGTTGCGCCAAGTTCTGTAAAAAGATCAAAAGTTTTGTCTAGAACACCGTCTGGATTTGCGTGTGGACGGTCAATTTTGTTCAAGACAACGATGGGGCGAAGTCCCATTTTAAGAGATTTTGAAAGCACAAAGCGTGTCTGTGGCATGGGACCATCTTGCGCATCTACAAGTAAAAGCACAGAGTTAACCATTCCGAGGATACGCTCAACTTCACCAGAAAAGTCCGCGTGACCAGGAGTGTCAATCACGTTGATTTTATATTCTTCTTTAGTCTCGTCATCCAAGAAATATAGGGAAGTGTGTTTTGCAAAGATCGTGATACCACGTTCTTTTTCTTGATCATAACTGTCCATAACACGATCAGGGACATGCTGATTTTCACGGAAAATATTAGATTGCCGAAGCAGGCTGTCCAACAATGTTGTTTTTCCGTGGTCAATGTGGGCAATAATTGCGATATTTCGAATTTTTTCTGGTGAAAACATGAATCTCTATGGGTTGAATGTTTTTGAATCTATCCTGTTCAGCGTGTGAATTGATTTTTTTCAAAACTTCAAATCTTATCAAGCCGCATGAAAGAGGATAGGAACTTAAAAATAATTTCTTTGGATTGTTTAGAATATCTTTATATAACATTTAAATCAAGAATTAACTAAATTACTTTTTCAACAATTAATTTTCTTGAAAAAAGAAAAGAAAAAGGCTAAGCTCCTCTTGTCCAGAGTTTAAAAATCTGAACTTTTTCAAATTGACCCCTTCTCTTCACTCAAGAAGTTGAGCCGTTAGTTCAGATTAAGTAAGGTGCATAAGTTGATTGTTTTATGGAGGTTTAGATGAATAGAGAGAATCATGACCAAGAGCATAAAACAGGTGCGCCTTATTATCCCCAGGGGTATCTTCTCGATACTAAAGTCAGCCATTTAGACGACGTATTGAATGAAAAATTGGAAAGAGCTTTTCATAAAGAAACTGCTCAAGTTCTCCTGCACGATGTCGCTAAAATTGCGAGCGAGCATGATCCTATTGACTTAGCTTATGCAGTAAGTCGCCTCCCTCCCCATGCACGCGTGGTTGTTTACGAAAATTTGCCAGATGTAGCTGCCAAGATCATTTTTATGATTAATACGGGCAGTAGCACGCGATCGATTATTTTTCGGGAAATTGATGATGAAGAAATTTTGCAATTAGTCTCTGGTATGCCTCCCGATGAGGCTGTTTGGATATTAGACGATATGTCAGATCGCCGTATTCGTAGAATTTTGGATCTTCTGGATTCCAAAAAAGCCGCACGGATACGAGAACTACAAAAACACGATCGTCATAGTGCTGGACGTTTGATGAGCAATGAGTTTTTTGCTTTTCATATGAATACAACAATTGGAGAGGTCGCCGTTTGTATTCGGAATAATCCAGGAATTGAATTTTCACGCAGCATTTTTGTTTTGAATGATACCGGCGAGTTAGCGGGCTTTGTTCCGGGCAGGAATTTGATTATTAATCCCGATGAAGTTCAGCTTAGACAAATCATGGGGCCTGTTCTCCATAAAGTGACAGTCGATACACCCCGCGATGAGGTTGTTGACCTTGTAGAAAGATATAAGATCCCAGCATTGCCCGTTGTGAATCAGGATAACCACTTAGTTGGTGTGATCACTTATTACAATGTTGTCGAAGCAATGGAAGATATTGCCGATGAAACCATCGCTAGCATAGCGGGAACCGCCGAAAGTGTGAGCGAGCATGAACCCGTTTTCAAACGCTTTATGTGGCGTGCACCTTGGTTGTTAGTGACGCTTTGCGCAGGATTAGTAACAGCTACAGCAATGTCCCATTTTAATGATCGGATTTGGTTTGCATTCGTGCCGTTTTTTGTGCCTCTTATTACGGGAATGTCTGGAAATGTGGGGATTCAGTGTAGTACAATTTTGGTTCGAGGGATGTCGACAGGGGAATTGTCGCCCGGGACACGTGGTGAAGCAATTAGCAATGAGATTGGAATTGGGCTTCTGATTGGATCCATCTTCGGTTTGCTTTGCGGAACTGTTGTTTATATGCTGCATCATTTTGGATTTCATGATCTCGGAACAGATCCCTTTATGCTTTGTATGACCGTCAGCTTTGGAGTTTTGGGAGCATGCTTGACTGCAACGGTATTGGGGACATTATCTCCCTTCTTCTTTGTGCGCGTCGGTGTTGATCCGGCTGTGGCTTCTGGACCTATTGTGACAGCTTTTAACGATGTGTTATCAACCTTGATGTTTTTCCTCGTTGCAAGAGTCACAAATATCTTGTATTCTCACTTTTATTATGCCACAAATGAGTCTTTATTTTAAGTCTAGAGAGAGACTGGCATGGATGAAGATTCAGATACCTATTGGCAACTTCTGAAGTTAAATTTTAAAGTTAAATACCGCAATTTCAAAGAATTTTGTGCCATTGTTAGGCGCTTTTACAAGAACCGGCAATTCTGTCAGTGCGATCTTCTACTCTTGAGAGAGTACCTTTGGCAAAATCCTTTTGCCATTAGCAAAAAATTTTTAATTCGTCATGGCGAGAAGAACGTGCATGCTTACGGAGAGACCCCTTTAACGAGTCTGGCAAAAATCGCCGAGGCTTGTCAAATAACTCCAAAAGATGTGGTGTATGAACTTGGGTGCGGGCGAGGACGAGGGTGTTTTTGGCTGCATTGCTTTTATCAATGCCGCGTGGTAGGGATTGATTTTGTTCCCTCCTTTATTCAAAAAGCTGAGAAGGTAAGAAAGCGATGTGATCTTGAAGCTATCGACTTTCGTTGTGAGGACATGTCAAAATCCGATTTTTCTGGTGGAACAGTTTTTTATCTCTATGGCACTTGCTTGGAGGATTCTTTAATTAAAAAACTCATAAAAAAATTCAAGCAATTGCCATCAGGTACAAAAATTATGACAGTAAGCTATCCATTAAGCGATTACTCTTCTGGTTTTAATCTTCATAGGACTCTTTCTGTACCTTTTACATGGGGTGAGGGGATTGTTTACATTCAAGAAGTAAAAAATTCGAAATAAAAATCGGATTTATTTTCTATGACAATCATTTTGGTGTTTTTCCCTCATGACTTTTCATGTGAGTATTGTTTTGTGTGACTAATTTTTCTCCTGTATCAAAATCAAAAGTATTTTTACAAAATACATGTAGAGCAGTACCACCAAGGCGGTCTGTCGCATTCCTGTCCAGTGTGATACCTGGCAATATGGTTAATTTGACTAAACGTTTAAAAATAGCTGTTTTTTTTCATGTGACAATTGTTGTTTGAGGATTTCAATAATTGGCATCTAGATAGGCGATAAAGTGGGGAACAAAAGTTTTTAGCATTTTCAAAAAACACCTCATTACCCATTGGAAAAAAAATAATATAAAAAATAGAAGATTTTGAATAAGCTGTCATTATTACTTAAAATAAAAACAATGAGGTAATGATGGGGATACAGCAAGGCCTTGCAAATCCAATCTCTGACTTTAATCGGGCAGTTCGGCCATTTCACAGACCGAATTCTAATTTGATTTGGCATGTAAAAAAACACAATATGTCTTGCTTACATTCGGACATCGTGACAAATCAAGACCCTGTTTTATTAAGTGCCTGCCAAAGTGTGTTTAATTCTATTTTAGCAGGAAAGTATAAGGAAATGCTTTGGCGAGCTAAAGGATGTGAAAACTCAGACCACGTGATGGGTAACTGTTCCTTCATGTTTACACATCCTTGGATGGGCACTTTGGCTGAATGCTCATGTGATTCGTTTTCTAGAATGGACCAGCCGAATCTTCGCAGAGGCTATGAGAATCGTGTGATAGATAAAGTTCTGACAATGGTATACAATCAGCTTAGAGAGGCCAATACATCGAAAGAGATCAAAGTGAGTATATTTGCTTCGGGCGACTTATTTGGCGAATTCAGTCTGATGGTGCGGTTATTTAGTGAATTACAAAAGCAGTACCTGATGTGGGATGGGAAAATTTGTCTAAACTTGATCGATCTTCGATATACCTCAAATGAAGGACAAGTCTTATCATCATTAAAAACAATAGGCCAAATTAAGAAGGAAATTCAATCACTTAAGAGTTCTCAAAAAAAATCAGCTTTGGGTTTAGTGATTCTTTCAGTCATCGCTGTTGTTGTTGGAGGAATTGGAACAGCTGAAGGATTGCGAAGAAAAGACAAGGCTATGACAGGAGTTTCCGCGGTTGTAGCTCTTGGAGGGGTGAGTGGTGCTGTTTACATCGCTTCAAAATTTGCTGAAATGGGTCGGCAGATACGAGAATTAAAAGCGCAAAAGAAAGCGTTGTTATCAACGGCTTATCAAGTGAGCAATTTAAGTGTTCCATCCGTGAAATCTTCCCATGCAATGGAAACGTTTATTCGTTGGATGGAAGTGAGTAAACCCGCTAACATTAGGCTTGAAGTGAATTTTTATGCGGATGCAAATAGTTACGGACGTCTTTGTCAAAAAGATACAAGTTTAAAAAACCATCTTTTAATTGGCTCAGATATTGACGATGCAATTTCAGTTGTAGATAAGCTTTCGAGAGACGTTTTAATCGATCAAAGGGACCGTGTCATTTTGAAACACTCGGGACTTGAAGGATGATTCTCAATTTCCACCTGGACAGCTTATTCAGGTAGAATTTGAAAAACTTCTAAACGATTATAATATCGAGGCCTCTTAGTAATCCAACGACTTCAGGAAGAGAAAATTTTGCTTTTTTGATTTTGTTAGTACGAGGATCAATGTCGTAACACTTTGCACTCGAAAAGTCTGCTTTACTAAGATCGCAGTTGTGAAAAATCGTTCCTGAAAGATCGGTTTCACTAAAATCGGCACCATTTAAAGACGCATTAGTAAAATAGTTTTCTTTTAGCTTACTTTCCGTAAAGGCTGTATTTTTCATATTAAGGTCAGAAAAATTGCAATAGTGCAATAGACAATTTTTAAAACATGTCGAAAAGAAAGCTCTTTCACATTTAAAAAATTCGGCTCCGACGATTTTACAATCGATAAATTGAACATCTTGCATACGGCTTCCATCCAGCTTTACAAGGCTAAAATTACATCCGGTAAAAGTGCAGGAACAAAATTTTGCATTCCGCAGGAGACTTTCTGAAAAATTGCAGTTATTAAACGAACAATTGATAAAAGTATGATACTCAAACGACTTTTTTGAATAATCTTCAGACTTAAAAATCTGTTTCTCAATAGGTGCTTTGAAAGATTCTATCATTTGTCCCAGCCGTTTTAACTGCAAGTTTATGAATGCAACTATTGTATAGGAATTTTCCCCAAAATTCAATGAATAGGTCAATGCGTGGCGGCTTAGTAGAGCTTATAATTGATTCTTAAGCCATTCAAAGGATTGGTTGATGATGTCGGGTCTTTTACGTACATAGTGATCCATCCCTTCAACACGCAGGTACGTGATTTTAGCATCTGCATTCTTTGCTTTTATGAAAAAAGCATCCCTTGAGTGTATGATCGTATCCTCAGCTCCTGCAACAACTAAAAATAGTGTGTGAATTTTTTGGTAAAAAGCAGAGCATCTGCATGATACTTGAAGGTCATCCATAAAAAATATTGATCGGGAGTTGGATTATATGCAATGGCTTCCATATGTATGTCATAACGTTCTCGCGAGTTGATTTGATCTACACATATGCTACAGTTACTGAGTTTGGTATGGTGGAGGCATTCTGGGTTGTCGAAAAGCAATTGTTGTAAAAAAGCCCAAAGTTCTTCACGCCATGACCAGTCGCCAGCTCCCGACCAATTGATTGTTGCAAGTGTGGAGTCGGAGCATTTTCTATATCGAATTGAGGCATAAGAACGACAATGGGGCCACGTTTCATGTGGTTAGTGGTAAGAAAAGGGGTAAAAGGACAAAAGCCCTTTAAATACCCCTATCTAAATATTTTATGGCATTATATGAAGCGCAGTATCTTTGTTGGATTTATACACTGCATTAGATTCAGCTAAGAGCTGTTTAACTCTTGGTATTCTTTGAGCAAGATTTATTTTCTCATCGCGAATGCTGTAGGCGAACGGGAAAAAGATCTGATCTTTTTCGGCCCATCCAATAAACCAACCAACTTCTGAAATTTTTTGATTTTGTTCAACGATAGAACCCCATCCTGTTTTTCCAAATAACTTCCATCCTTCAGGTAATTCGCTGACAAATAAGAGCACTTTAGTCATCTGTATGGCACTGTTTGAAATGGAAAGCTTTTCTTGAACCATTTTTTGAATAAAATCAACCTGTTCTTTAGGGGAAATTTTCAAAGAAGAGCTTATCCATGCTTTTGTCAGTCCTCCTGACATGTCTTGATTCCCATATTCTAACATGGCTAAATAATGGTGAATATTTTCGATTTCAAGTTTTGTCGCTAATACCCTAGAGTACCAGACACAAGAGCTTTTCATCCAAGAGTGTGGGCTCTGTGGTTCTTTCCATGATGTTAAGAAGTCATCGTAACCTTCTTGAAAAAACCAAATAGGTGTTTTTTCATCCTTTAAGATTCCTGCATCGTATCCCATCAAGCTCAAAACAATTTTAAAAGTAGAGCAAGGCGTGACGCGTTCATGGATGTGAGGGCCTAGTTCGTGCACGATTTTACTGGTGGTGCCGTTAATGAGAAGAAAGTTTTCCTCAGTTGAAAAAACATTCATGCTAGGAAAAAAGAGTAGAAAATAAATTATTAATCTTGAAAATAATCGACGATCCATTGAAAACCTCATTTTTTGCAAGGATTCTAATGGAATAAATGCTTTGTAAGCTAGGGAATTAGTTTTTTATACAATGCCTGGCGTTGTATTAAGTTTTGCTGTATACCACAGAATGTAATCTTTATTTTTAGTTTGCAAATCGATGAAATTAAAATAACTAGTCAATGGAGTCAGTTTGATGAATAAGCTGAAATATTTAATCTGTCTTGCAATTGGTATTTTTGGTTTTTCCAATCTCTACAGTAATTCCCAGTTATCTAAAGATAAATATGAATCGTTGACAAGATTAAAGGGTACATATAATGAAAAAGAAAAAGTTTTCAAAGCCATTTTTCCAAGAAATGATATTAAGATCTCCGTGGACAACACTCAATTAGATCCATTTATGGGATTAACTTCTTGGTCAGCTTTCACTTCTGTTGGAGAGAACAAATTTATGGTGATGGGGGATTTTGTTCTCTTTCAAGATGAAGTCAATCCAGTGATGACTGTTTTTTTGAACAGCAATATCGATGTTACAGCTCTTCACAATCACTTCTTCTACGATACACCTAAAGTTTATTTCATGCATATTGGGGGAGAAGGGCCTCTTGCTCATTTAGCTGGTGGTGTAAAAAAGGCGTTAGATGTGGTTAAAGACATCAGAATAAAAAATAGTTATCCATCAAAAAATTTTGGAGGTGTCCACATTTCTAGCCAGAATTCCATCGACATTTCAAGCTTAGAGAAAATTTTCGACACGAAAGGACAAAGTAAAGATGGAATGGCAAAATTTGTTTTTGGAAGATCAGTGAAAATGGGTGATGTTATTCTCGGCGGTGATATGGGGGTTAATACGTGGGCAGCTTTTGCTGGAACGAACGAAAATGCCATTATAGATGGTGATTTTGCCGTTTTAGAAAATGAATTACAATCTGTTCTGAAAGCTCTGAGGAAAGGTGATATCAATATTGTTGCCATTCATCAACACATGACGTTGGAGCATCCTAGAATGATATTTCTTCATTATTGGGGACGAGGAAATGCCAAAAATCTCGCAAACACTGTTAAAGAGGCTTTAAAGTTAACAAAGTGATATAAAGAAAATGTGAAGTTGACTCATGAGAAACTCTGGCGAATCGTATGGTTTGTGAAAAAAAATTTCGATCACCCTAATGCATGATTTTATTTTGTTTGGGGTTGCGAGACGTGGTGTTCAACAAATCGAGCTTAAGCATTTTTTTCTGTTGCTTTGCTCTATAGCCTTACCACTATTAAACATAATTAAAGATTTATTCTCTAGTTAGTGAGCAACAATTGCATTTTGGGCTCAAGCATATGTTTCGCTTCTTGCCGATTAGGTGGCGGTGCTGCCTCTTTATTCCAAAATTGTTTAAACCAAGGCTCATTAGTCGTCGCTTCCCACGAAACGCTCGTATTGCAAATAGCAAACCATATAAGCTGTTCCAATAAAATTTTATTCTTTTTAAGGTGTTCAGGAAGATGATGCCATTGATGATGGTCATGTAAAACTGCAGCTATTCCATACTGCAAAAGATATTGACGAGCGGTATCGAGTTCTTTAAATTTGAAAATCCCATGGCTAACAGCAGTTATATATAATTCCTCATTTTCTTTAAGAATATTCTTATTCGGAACATGTTTGATAAAAGCGGGATAGGAACTATCACGTTTTTTAGCGATGGCAAAGATTTTTTTAATAATGTCTAAGTCATTTTGAAAAGTTTTTGGCAATTTTTGAAAATATTGATAACAGTCTGGATCCTTTGCAATGAGGGCTTCCACGATGTCTCTGTCTTCTTTTAATAAATTTGGTAAAACTCCATATTCGTGAAAGCTGATATGCTTATCATTGATCAAACTTAGAATAAAAGATTTATCATTTTTGATATGATCTGGAACTCGCTTAAAAATTTCATTGAAACAAAAGGGCTTTATTTGGATTAGAGCGTGCAAAAAATCTTTGTCACTAAATAATTTTTTAGGAAAGTGTTTTAAGAATGCATTATGGCCATTAAGAAATAGTGAAACATTTGAAAAGTCGTCTTGTCTTTTTAACCATTTGCATACAAGAATAAAATTGCCTAAGAAGGGAATGAGTGCCAACACACCTTTTGTGACATGAGACCAGTTATCCAACTTGCGTCTTGTTAAGCTGAAAATGTTAATTGGGTCGTTCGATTTTGAGGGGGGAGTTCCGAATGCGCGATCTCGAATGGCACAGATTAAGTGCACGATGCCAGAAGGAATGCTGATTATAGGTACAAAATCTGTGTAAGAAAGATAATAAGAGGCTGTATCTAATCTGTTCATAAAACACTTGGTAAATTCATGAAATAATCCGCATAAGTTTATCTATTAGATTGATTAATTGGCAATCTTTTAATGCATTTGGTTGAATCAATTAAAAGCAGCCGGGGACAGGATTATTTAGTTTCGCACAGAAATTTTCGGTTTTGTTAAGCATCTTAACTTCGCTTGGATCGCATCCAAGGATTTGGCAGCTTCCAATCACAAACATCTCTGTAGCACCTTTTACAACCATTTCTTGGGCAAATCGAACGCTACTATTCCAAGTTGGCAAATAAGGTCGTACAAAGCCCATGAAGTTCCCAAGTTTCCAGTTGGCTGGTTTTTGAGCTTGTTTATGTGCTATGTGTTTTCTAAAAGCTCTCTGGATTTTTGTCGCGGCTATTGTTCTTTTCAGCTTTTGCATGACTAGCTGTTGCTGTTTTAATTTCTTTAAATGAGTGATAGCTTGTGTATTTTCTAAACTAAATATTTTAATCGGAATGGTGACTAGTAAAATCGGAAGTGAAATCAAACTGATCGCGATAGCTAAGCCCAGAGATCGGGAGGTGGCGTATTTATATTTTTCATCACCATTTAAATCATGAAAAAAGACAACGCGCTTTCCCCCAAATAAGGCATAGACCCCTTGATTGTGAAAATCAGCCCAACGCAGGATGCGTGACTTATCTTGATAATTAAAGAAATCAAAACGGTCAATCATGTGAGTCTCTGCGTACAAAGGGGTTAATAGATCTGAAAGATAGCCTGAATAGAGTAGTCATCATTGCTTTTTAGAAAGGCTATTTTTTACATGCCGAAGAATAATACTGGTTCGCATGTTTTGTAATCAAGATGAGGTTATAAGATTTCTGCGATCCAATGATTTCCAATTGGGTTTCCAAAGGGGCGCAAGAGTTAATGAGAAATCTCTTTTTTGGGTTTGCCTATAAAAATAGTCGCTGGTAGTCTTTTTGGGATTTGAGAAGTTTTCCAGGCTGAAATTCGGTGGTTTCCTTCATAAAGTTGGTATCTTTTGAGGGCTGTAGGAGATGGATTCTTCCACAGAACTATACCTCTTAATTCAGAAACCTGAAACTGTTCTTCACTTGGAAAAAGGATTTCAACATTTTTTAGCATCCAATCGATTTCCAAGGCATTTATCTCGACTTTTCTCCACCTGGCTTCTTCTCTTTCAGATTTCCAGAGCTGAAATTGACCTCTTACAGATTGAAAAATGGATTCAATCAATGCAATGTTTGGATTTTCATTTTTAGGGCTGAGATCGGCTCGTTTCGGGAATGTTGGTCGAATATATTTTGAAAACTGACATTCCGGCGACCATTCATTATACAGCCAGGTCTGTTTGATTTCAAAAGTTGAAGTTAATTTTGTCACCATAGAGCCCAAAGGGTACTTTGAAAATATATTTTGGGCTAAAGAGGTTACTTCAGAATGATGCGAAGATGGTGTTATAGATTCATTTATTTTTTTTATTTGATCTGTTGCTATTCCGATGGGATCCATAGATACCTTTTTGCCTGTGTGTTTTTGTGATAAGAAAGATTGTGCGAAAAAAAACATTTTACCGCGATTTTTTAGTGATTATAGATTCACAAATCATGAAAGATCGGAATATGCATATAATGACTCAAAGAGGTAAAATGCTAAATGAAGAAAAGCATTAGCTTTCATCATTGTCGAGAGGATTTTGCAGAAAAAAAATACATAAATTTTCTTTTTTTTCATTTAGGTATTGCACAAAAAATCGATTTCAGTATAAGATCTCATCTTTAAATTAAGCGTGTACGACATTACTGGGGTGTCGCCAAGCGGTAAGGCAGCGGTTTTTGGTACCGCCATGCGAGGGTTCGAATCCTTCCACCCCAATTACGACTTAAATACTGGAATAGTTAAATGCCCAGTCCGTCATCACACTTGCTTTTGTTTTCCGGGTCATCACATCCGACATTAGCTCAACAAGTGGCCGACTATCTGGGAGTTAAGCTAGGTCAAGTTCAGTTAGAGCGTTTTCCAGATGGAGAAATTTCCGTTCAAATTTTGGAAAATGTGCGTGGACGAGACACGTTTGTTATTCAACCGATTGCTCTCGACCCAAACAACTACTTGATGGAGCTTCTTATAATGATTGATGCTCTTAAACGAGCGTCAGCCCATAGCATAGCAGCCGTCATCCCTTATTATGGGTATTGCCGGCAAGATCGCAAAGATAAACCCCGTGTTCCGATTACAGCTAAGTTGGTGGCCAATCTCTTAGTAGATGCCGGAGCAACAAGAATCTTAACGATGGACTTGCATGCAGGGCAACTTCAAGGTTTTTTTGATATTCCTGTTGACAATTTGCAAGCGCGTCTCCGTCTAGGAGAAGCCTTCAATGATCTGATGCCAAGCAATTTTGCTGTTGTAGCCCCTGATGTGGGAAGTGTTAAACTCGCAAGAGATTATGCACATCAACTCGGAGTGGATTTAGCAATAGCAAGTAAACACCGGACGAGTGTATCAGATGTGCAAATTGCAACTCTATTTGGGGATGTCGAAGGAAAAGATGTACTTCTCGCTGATGATATGTGTTCCACCGCTGGAACGCTAGTGTCAGCTGCGAAAGCGTGCCAAGAGAAGGGAGCCCGTCGGATTTTTGCTGCAGTTACGCACGGTTTATTTGTTGGAAATGCCGTTGCAAGAATTGAAAAAAGTCCCATTGAAACGGTGCTCGTAAGTAATACAATTCCTTACACAGATCGACTTAGTCAATCGACTAAAATCAAAATCGTATCTGTCGCAAGTCTCTTAGGTCAGGCAATCAGCTGTATTTTATCACGGCAGTCCATCTCTTCCCTATACGAAATTAACGAAGCGTAGCATTGAGCGATAGCTAAACTTAGCGCTTTGCTTGCAGCAGGCTCAGAAATTTACATGTGAACCCTGTCTGCTTTTCACTTAACTTAGGTTTTTGGAGGATCCATGAAACTCAAAGCTTTTAAACGAAATGTTGAAAAAAGATGTAACGTCAATAAGCTACGTCGCGAAGGAAAAATTCCTGCGGTTATTTATAAAAAAGGAAGTTCTGGTGAAGAACTTTCAGTAGACAGTATCATGTTTACAGCAGCTCTCCGTAAAGTTGAGCCAGGCCATCTTTCAACAACAATTTTTATTCTTGAAGATGAAAATGGTGCTGAAAGACGAGTCATTGTTAAAGAAATCCAATACAACGTCACAAATTATGATGTGATTCACTTGGATTTTGAAGAATTAATTGATGGAACACCTGTCAATGTGAAAGTGCCAATCGAAATCGTAGGCGTTGCTGATTGCCCAGGAATTAAATTAGGTGGCGTTCCACGTCAGGTTATCCGTTCATTGAAAGTACGCTGCTTGCCAAAAGATATTCCAGCTTCATTCCCGATTGACATTTCAACTTTGTCCCTCGGCGAATCAAGACGTCTTTCTGATTTGGAAATCGCAAATACACTCCGTCCTTTGATGAATTTGAGTGAAGTTGCTGTTGCCATCGTTAAACGTTAAGGATTGAATTTTGGAAGAAGTATCCAAACAACACCTCTTTGTAGGACTGGGAAATCCTGGCAAGAAATATGAGATGACTCGACATAACATTGGGTTTCTCGTCCTTCAAGCCTATGCTCAGCAGTTTGGATTTACACTTGCACCAGATAGTAAATTTAAGGGAACGGTAGCAAAAAAGAAATTTCACTCAGGAGAAGTTCATCTTTTGCTGCCTGCCACCTTTATGAATGAAAGCGGGCAAGCTGTTAAACGTTATGTCGATTTTTACAAGATTCCCATTTCATCTATGACGGTTGTTGTGGATGATGCCGATCTTTCCTTTGGAGCTATACGCTTAAGATCGCAGGGGAGTGCAGGTGGGCATAACGGACTTAAAAGCATTATTAGCCACTTAGGAACTACCCAATTTGCACGTTTGCGAATGGGAATTGGCCGTCCAGATCGAGAAAGTTCACTGGATGACCTAGCAGATTATGTATTAGATAACTTTTCACAAAATGAGATGCCTCATTTAGCCTCCTTCTTACAACAAGGGGCTAACATTTTAGAGAGATTACTGACGCAAGACCTGGCAGCAGCCATGAATGTCGTCAATAAGAGTTCTTAGGCATTTCACTAACTTTATGAGGCCATCACACATGGCCGGGAGAATAAGCAATGAGTGAAAAACAAAAGCATTTATACGAGGGGATGTATGTCATCAGCGCGACACTAAGCGATGAGGCACGCAAGAAAGCCCTTGAAAAGATTCAAAATGGAATCACTGAACATGGGGGAGAAATCCTTAAAGTTCACGACCAAGGAAGACGTCGATTGGCCTACCAAATCGATGGACACCGCGAAGGGTACTATTATTTACTTTATTTTAGTGTCGATCCTGCCGCTATTTCCGAACTTTGGCATGATTATCATTTAAACGAAGATCTGATCCGTTTCATTACTCTACGCACAGATAAAGTAATGGAAAAAATTGAGTTTAAATCTTTGGTTGAAGCACAGTAAGGAGTATTTAAGTATGTCAACAAGAAACACAAAGCGTGCACATCCAAGAGATCAGCGTGCGCGTAAGCGTAAAACATGTCCTTTTACTGCTGCTGGGATCACAGAAATTGATTACAAAGATGTGAGTACCCTCAGCAAGTTCATTACCGAGCGAGGTAAAATTTTGCCACGTCGTATTACTGGTGTCTCAGCCTATCACCAAAAACGTTTAGCAGAAGCCATTAAGCGAGCACGTCATATCGCTTTGTTGCCGTTTGTGGCTGAAGTATAAGATTAACAGATTAGGAGATAAGTCTCATGGCACACAAATTGCTATTAATTGAAGATGTAGAAAATCTTGGACGAAGCGGAGATCTCGTATCAGTTAAGCCTGGATACGCACGTAATTTCCTTTTGCCTCAAGGCGTTGCAGTTCCTGCAGATAAGCGTTCTCTTAGAATGCGAGCACGTTTACAAGAAGAACGTGAGAAAAAAGCTGCTGTGGACAGATCTGAATCAGAAAAAATTGCAGCTCAATTGGCTGAAGTCACTTTGACATCTATTGTGAAAGTTGACCATGATGGACATATGTATGGTTCCGTGTCAATTGCAGATATTGCTCATTTACTTTCTACTCAGCAAGTTGAATTAGAGAAGCGTTCTATTGGTCTAAAGCATCCTATTAAAGAAATTGGAGTTTACACAATTCCAGTGAAATTAAAAGAAGGTGTGACAGGATCGTTTACGTTGAAAGTGATTTCAGAAGAAGCTAGCCGTCAGGCAGCAGAGGCTGAAAGCGCAGAAAAAAGCGAATAATTACGCGATTATTTTTACCACAAAGAGCACAGCAATGTGATCTTTGTGGTTTATTCATTTTCTCTCCTTGGAGTTTCTGGCATGCTCACCCTCTATTCTCCAGCTAAAATCAATCTTTTCTTACAGATTCTTTCGCGTCAAGATGATGGATATCACCGTTTGGCAACCCTCATGCAAACCATTAAGTTAGCCGACACCTTGCATGTTGCGCTTGCGGATCAAGATGAGCTAACGTGTACCGACCCTTCCATCCCTACAGATGGATCAAATTTAGTTTTAAAAGCAGCCAAGCTGTTTCGTGAAATAAGTGGTTTGTCCGTTGGAATTCGAGTGCATTTGGAAAAAAAAATCCCTCATCAAGCTGGTTTGGGAGGAGGGAGTAGCAATGCCGCTACCACGCTATGGGCTCTCAACCAACTCACTGGCCAAACATTATCGACATTTCAACTGATGCAAGCAAGTGGAAAAATAGGTTCGGATATCCCTTTCTTTTTTTCTAAAGGAACAGCCTTTTGTACAGGGCGCGGAGAGATTGTGCAAGCACTCCCTCCTTTTCAAAATGAATCCGTTACAATTGTTAAACCTACAGAGGGATTGGAGACAGCTAGGATCTACGGTCAATTGGATTTGAATGATACTTGCAAAGAGAATTCCGAACGATTGCTCCATTCGTTTATGTATCCCAATCAGATTCCTCTTTTGGTGAATGATCTCGAGAAACCCGCCTTCGGCTGTTTGCCTCAGCTGGAAGATTTAAAGCGGCAATTGCAGCGATCAGGATTTAAATCTGTTCTGATGTCTGGGAGTGGTTCTGCATTTTTTTGTTTGGGTCAATCTGAAAAAGAACTTCCGACAGACCTCTTTAGTTGCCAGACAAGCTTTGTTAATCGCTCTGCAGAAAATTGGTATACGCTTTAATTCTGTCCCCAAGTTGGTTGATAAACTGTATTGTTTCCTGAGGAGTGAGAATCCCTGCTTGAATGGAGGGGCCTGCAATTTGCAGAAGCTCGATTTGAAAACTTTCTAATGAAAGGGGTTCTCGTGTATCCACATATCCTTCCTCGATAAGTACTTCTTTTAGCCTAGACAATGTTTGCAGACGAAAACCTTTTAATCGCTCATCTTGTTTTGCTGCTAAGATTTCAAGCAGTTTAGAACTGTTGTAATGAGTTTGATCTGCGATGGCTAAGATGGGCTCAAGGTATTTATCACTCACTCCACAACGCGTTAGAATTTCGGCATCAATAGCTTTTCCTCTTCCCACATTCCAGCATGCGAAAAATTGCTCTAGGATGAGTCCCTTTGAGGCAATTTTTTTCCAAGTCTTTTCATTTCCAAAAGAACGTTGGATTTTACCTAACTCCATCTGTTGCTTCAATTGGCCGTACGTTTGGATGTGCAAATGTTGCAAATAATAAAGCTCTTCGGCTTCCTCTAAAAGATGATAAACATGCACATGTCCCTTCCCTAGATGCGGAATGATTTGGGGGATTGTAAAAAAGGCCGCATAATCTACAAGAGTTTCTTCTGGCAATGGCTGTCGAGTTTGCATAGGGATCATGCTGGGGACTATTTTTTCTAATGGTTGCATCGATGAAAGATCAATCCGATTGAAAGTTAAACCTTTGTGATCTTTTACAACCTGTTCCCAAGCGTGCATATCGGCTTCACGGCAGGTAAAATAAAAAATCTGTCTGCCTGCAGCAGCGATTTCACAGAGAGATCTTGCTATTTCATAAAAACGTTCCGTGTCTGACCCACTGAGGGTTTCATCTAAGAAAAAGGGTAAGGGTTTTTTCTCTTTTTCAATGAAGAGATTAAACGCTAATCTAACAGCCAAGATGAGCTGAGATTGTGTTCCTCGAGAAAGTTCATGGAGTTTTTTGATTTCGCAAGACTTTGTGTCGTAAGCTAAAAATTCAAATCCATTTGTCGTTTGCTCAGGAATAATTAAGGAAAAATGTGCTTTTGTAAAGCGCGAAAACCACTCATTGGCGATCGAAAAGACTTCGGGTTGGCTCTCTCTTTGATAGTCCTTTTCAATTTTATCTAGAAGGGTCTGACCAGCAATCGCTAGCCCAAATTCTTCAAATACACGTTCAAACTTTGCTTGTTTTTCCAGCACTTGTGTATGTGCATCTTCGAGTTGATAAGCATTTTCAGCGAACTGAAGAGCTTGTTTGATTGCGGTTTTTTTCTCCATCCATCGTTCTATGCCTTTTGCCATGAGCAAAGAGGTATTTTTCAAATTTTGGAGCTCAACATGTGAAAGATTTAAAAGATTTGGATGTTGTGCTAACCGTTGCTTTAAGACTTCTGCTTCAATTTGTTTGTGTTGGTAGGTTTGACGCAATTGATGGTAAGCAGAAAATAGATGTAAGCATTCTAACAAAATCTCTTCGGAGGTACATTCACAGCGTTTGTACAAGGCGTCTATGTTTTCTTGCAAAACATTCAGATCTTGCTTAAGATGATCAAATTGCTCTTGTAAATGGGAGAGATGACTTTGACAAGTACGAATTTGTTCGAATTGATGACAAACATCTAAAAATAGCTGCCAAGCGCGCGCATGATGGGTTAATTCTTGTTCGGTAAAAACATGAAAAAATGCGCATAGCTTTTTGAGAATGGTTTTTTCTTCATCGACATGCAATGCAAGTTTTTGCTCATGATTTTCAATACTCGTTTGTAAAAGAATCACATTCTTAATCGAGTCATAAAGAATCGGATATGAAATACGTTCTTGCTCCATGGGATAAAGTTCCAATGCTGCACACAGATGGTCCCATTGCTTTTCTAAGCTTTCAGCATGAAAGGATAATTCTTGACGAAGACCAGTATCTTCCTGATGACGAAGAGCTTGTCCCCAATGGCTTTCGATTGCATTTAGTGTGTGTGCAACATCTTCATCGCTCCATGCATGTGGAAGCGGAAGCTGCAGGGCTTTGTATTGATTTTGAACTTTTTCTTTGGCTTGCTTAACAATATCGTAAGGATGATTCCATAACCATAGAAAAAGAGTCATTAATCCACATGAAGACCCCATGAGAGCCCATTCCCAAGGAAAGTTAGACAAAGACGGTATGATCAGAAAAAACAAACTTAAAAGTAAGGTAAATAAGCAGGCTACCCAATGTTGATTTGGACTGTAGGTACGTGTGGCCTTCCACAAATTTAAAAGGGCTGTGCCTTCGCGTAGTGTTTCAGGAGGATAGATGACCGTAGAGGAATTTTCAAGGATATGTATACGGGTTTGTATAATCTCTCGTTTTTGTTTAAGCACCTCATAATCTTGCGTCCATTGTTGAGCCCGCGAGAGTTCTTCCAAAGTAAAAGTATCCGTATGGGATAAATGAATAAAAGCTCGATACTTACTTAAAGATTGGTTTGCCTGGGTCAAAGCTTGTTTAACATGATTTTTGTCATCTTGGACTTCTTTTAGCTGATCGAGTAAGGCTTGAATGTTCTCTAAAGTTTGTGGAGAAGGTAAAGAAAGATGTGAAAAAGGAAGCCCTTTAAGCACTTCTTGTTCTTTGGTCATCTCTTTTTCAATTTTGTTAAGACGTAGGCCATATTCTTGCTTTTGCATGCGAAGCTGTTGATAGATCTCCTGATCATTTTCTCGAAATTTTTCAAGTTGAGCGGGATAACCACGTATTTGCATAGATAAAGCCTGCATCCCTTCATCAAGTTCTTTCCAGCGCAATGCATCTTCTAAGAGGGGAAGTAAGCTCTGAGAATGACTCGCTGCCTCAATCTCTTTCTCAATTGTAAAAAGGGACTCTTCGTCTTGTTTAAGAGATCGTTGTTGCTCTTTTGCTAAACGCAGATTCTTTAGAGCTAGATCAAGATCTTGTTTATCTGATTTGCCTTTGAAGCGTCCAATCGTGAAAAAAGGATGATTACGAACATGGCTAAGGTCATAGCCTCCACGAGCCTGTTTTGCGATCTCTGCAGCAAAGTCTTGATCAGAAGCCGAAGACAGAAGATCTTCAATCGTTAATGTATAGCAAGAAGCATAGGAAGGTGGAGGTAATTGTTTTTGTAGCTCAGGATTGGCGGGTGTACATTTCCAATGTTTTCCTTCTAAGGAAAGCTCTATTTTTTCTCCTTCTGTAATCCAAATGCTATGCAAGGAGGTTGGCTCTAAGTGAGAAAGAGAGGGCCATAACAGAGCTCGAATGGCTTTACAGGTCGTTGTTTTACCAACACCATTAGCTCCAATCACGACATGCAAATTAGACTTTGCTAAATCTTCTTGCTTGTAGCGTAGGCCTTGATGAAGAAAACCCGGCATGCGTCGAATATCGAGATATTTTAGCTTCATTCTTTTTCCTTTTGACTGAGCAGAAGATCGAGGGCTTGATAGCCAGATTGCAATAACCATGCTTTTATTTGCTCATCGGAAACTTCGAACTGGGAAAAGTATGCATACTTTTCTTGCGCAGAAGAAAGGCGTGCTCGTGTCATTTGCAAAATTGACTGAACATCTGGCAAGCTATTTTCTAGTGCAAGCAACTGCTTGGCCAGTAGACCCGCTGGATCAGAAAGTTCACTTAACTGTTTTAAATCATAAGAGGGCTGTGTGTAATTTTGCGTATGTTCAATGAAATACTCCACCGAGTTGATGGAAAAAAGGACGCGGTTTTGCATTTTTTCGATCAGGGTGGGGATTTGCCTATAAGCGGAATGACTGCCTATCAAAGTCAAACGACATCCTACAGCTTGCAAAAACGGAGAGTGGTTTTCAAAGGATGCATGCAATGCAGAAAATTCACGTATGAGTCTTTCTTCAAAGTTATCTATGTCCGTTTGAGAAATGGATAATTGGATATTTTCCCAACGAATTTTGGCAAAAGAAATGAAATTTTTTTTGATTTCATGATTTGGCAAAATTTCTAAAAGATGAGCTCCATGGTCACCATTTTCACTCGCATCTAAACCTTGAGGAGAACCACAATAAAAAACTAAGGGATTTTGATAAAGAGTAGTCGGTTTATGAATATGTCCTAAAGCCCAAGCTAATGGAGGCAATCCATCAAAATCCTGCACTTTTACAGGAGCGTATCGACTTAAAGCTGTTCCTGGGCAGTCACAATGTAAGAGGCCGATGACAGGGTCTGTCGAACTTATCGAGGGCAAGTCATTGTGATAGCGTTGTAGGGGATTATAAGACACATGATTTTCAGGAAAAGACCATCCATCAAATCGAATATTGCGGCAATTTAAAGTGAGAAGAAGCGATTCCCATTTTCCGTCTTTGCCTAATAAATGAAAGAAAGGGGACGATATGGTTTGGGCTAGTTTTCGAAAAACAGAGGCATCATGGTTTCCTGTCACGGCGATAAGGGGAATTTTGGCATCAATTAGTGCTCTGATACCCTTTTCAAAAACGTGAAAAGTCTCAAAAAAGAGGTCATCTTGATCTACAGCATCCCCACAAAGCAATACCGCGTCAATTTTATTTTCAGGAGACACAGCATAGTGTACAATCGCTTCCCAAGCCGCTCGAGATGTAAATTGTGTCGCCGTCAAGCCTTCCGGAAGAGGAGGAGAGCTGCGACCTAGATGCAAATCTGCTAAGCAAAGCAAGCGCACGGAGTTAGGCATGAGTGGTACACTCACATGTTTCTTCTTCTTCGGATTTTTCGGCGGGTTTGCTGACTAAACCCAGTGTTTTAAGCATGATTTGATCGCGATCAAAATCGGGGTTAGGTGTGGTTAAAAGCTTATCGCCAGTAAAAATTGAGTTTGCACCAGCCATGAAACACAAAGCTTGCTCAGCATCTGACAAAGAAAGTCGCCCAGCAGATAAGCGAACCATGGATTGTGGCATAATCAGCCGGGCTGTCGCGACCATGCGTAACATTTCCCAAACGGGGATTGGGGCTTGATTTTGAAGCGGGGTTCCTTTCACTGAGACTAACATGTTAATCGGTACAGAATCTGGATGTGTAGGTAAAGTCGCTAAGGTGTGGAGCATGCTAATCCGATCTTCGGATTTTTCACCTAATCCAATAATGCCCCCACAACAAACTGAAAGATCGGCTTTTCTGACATTTTCTAATGTGTTCAGGCGATCTTGATAAGTGCGGGATGTGATAATGCTCGGATAAAATTCTTCACCTGAATCGACATTGTGATTGTAAGAGTGAAGTCCAGCTTCCTTTAATTTTTTAGCTTGTTCTTCCGTTAGCATGCCAAGACAGCAGCAAACTTCTAAGCCTAGTTGTGAGACCTCTCTCACCATAACCAGAACACGTTCAAAGTCGGGACTATTTCGCACTTGTCTCCAAGCTGCTCCCATACAAAAACGGGTGCTGCCGGCATTTTTTGCATTTTTTGCTGCATCTAAGACTTCTTCCAGCTGCATGAGGGCTTCTGCTTTAACATCTGTATTATAACGGGCAGATTGAGGACAATAAGAACAGTTTTCAGGGCAACCGCCCGTTTTGATGGATAAAAGTGTACACAATTGAATTTCTCTTGAAGCATGAAATTTTCTGTGGACAGAAGCTGCTTCAAAAATAAGGTCTAGTAGAGGGGAATGATAAATCGATGAAATTTCTTCACGAGACCAGTTATGACGAATTGGATATGGCATAGATTGCTCCTTGATAAGGATAAAATCGTACTGAATCGCAGAGATTCACTCAACCAATTTCCGAAGGCTTCATGATTGCCATGGAATAGCCTTTATTTTATTTTTATGACATATAATTCGGATGCCAAAGTTGAAGCAAGATGCGCCGTATCCCAAAAGGCCATTGATGATTTGTCCCTTATTAGAGTCGTACGAATCAGTCATGAAATGCAAAATGAATGTGCATTAAAATACAGTTGATCAAACTAAGAGTATTTAAATAAATCAATAAAAAAGGAATTTTAATATGAACATGGTTGGTAATAAAAATGCCCTAATTCATTATGGAATCCCGATGAAGATAATCATAAAAAAGAATTTCCAAAAAGATGTAAAAGTGGAAAAAATCACTAATGTTTTCCAAAACAAAAAGAATGAAATTGCTGCGAAAAAAGAAGTCACTTCTAAAGAAGAAACAAATTACCGGAGAGCAGGCCGATGATGAATATGATTTTCTAAACTAAGGTTTTGCAAAGGTATTGACAATTTCGCAATGCCTATATTACCTAGAGCTGTTTTTACCCTATTTTGATAGTGTATTTCCCACCCAATGAAGAATGATTATCGATATTCATGTCTTCCTCCAATTAGAGGTATTAACTGTTTTTTTATTATAGCATGTCAATAAATTGAGCTTTTGGAGCAGGTCTAACCTAAAAATTTGAAGCGGGGTTTATTTTCAACAAAAAATTAAATTGTATTTATTCGATTTGTCCAATATTAAGGTTTTATCAAAACATTGATCCGGCTTATTTTTTAATGGCTAGAAAATGAAAGGTCCAAATGATGTCATTCTTAAACCTGGATTAGCAAATGCTTAACTGCCAAGAAAGTAATCGAACAGATTTTAGAGAAAGAGCGGAAGATATTCTGTCTTTTGCAATTGCTCTGGTTATAGTTCCACCGTTATATATGACAGAATCTTAGGAAGCACCTGCATTTTGATTGCTAGTAGAGTAAATAAACTTTTGATGCCCGCTCATCTCAGTCTTACCAATTCTCGTTCTAATAGCGCACTTAAATGTAGACAATTTAAACAAAATAACCTGCTGAAATTTCCTTTTGAACTTATGGATCATATTTTTTCATCTACTTCCTTTCAGAGATAGATGTGCCATTGTCAATAGCTGCAAAATGTTTAATATATCCTTTAAAAATGGGTTGCTCCACCATTTAGAGGATGACCCTAATAACATGGTGTTCAACTATGTTAGAAAGGCATTTCATACATCCCCTTTAATTTATAAAAGAATGTTGCAAAACAAAAGAAGGATATTATGGAACAAACGTTTATCTGTGTTACCTAAAATATTAGCGACTTTTGTAAAGCATCTGGTTATGAGTAAATCGTGTTCTGTTTTGTCGATTGTCAAAAGCATATTGCCAGATGTCACACAAGATGATGTAAATGCATATAATGCAAGACTACCTATTCGTGGTGAACGTTGTATTACAATCACTGAACCGATCACAATAGAAGGAATGGAGGAGGGGAGATCTGTTGGTTTTGCATTCATGAAATTCTTAGCTGTAATCATTCAATTGGGCATAGCATTTAAAGACTGTTATTCAGCTATCTGCTTTCTTAAACAAGGAGGGTTGAATGTAAAAGAGGCAGAAGCTTTAGAAACATTACAATATCCCGAAAATCTTTCTGAAGATCCGGTATTAGAAAAATTTGTCATTCACCAAACTGGCCGAGTTCCTTTAATTCCGTGTAGGCCATTTACGGGGTTTCGATTAGACTATTTTGAGGAAGCAAAAGAGGATTGGGGAAACTTCGGAAGCAAAGCAACGAATATGGAGTTTGATATTTCAGCCTTCATGGCTATTCAAAAACGAATACTTGAATTAGTTCAGGAAGGTAAGTTTAATCGAAAAGAAATTTTTAGCGTCTTGGAAATATTGGATATGCTTCCAGAATAGAAATAACTTTGTGAAATGATTTGTTTCTACTCGATATTTTCCTTACAATTTGAGCTCCAGAATGTCTGGATTAGTTTTTCTTCTCAATCAAAATCTTCGTCTTTCTGTTGACATAATAAATTTATTATTAGTCATAACTAGTTATGCTCCTATGCCTAAGGGAGCAGCTAGGGGGTCTGGGAGCACTACATTTTTGAAAATCTTATGTGCACATGCACATAGGTGTGTTATGCGCTTGCATTATTTGCTTTTATTATAGAAAAATGAATGCGTATTTTTCTTAGCTTATATTGTTGACCTGCTCCAAAGGTGCAAGGTCAAATCTATTGTCTGTGCTAAAGAAAGTAAAGAAAGAACGAAAATTTTGGATAGCTCAATGGGCGCTTAAAGCTTTCCATGCGTTTTATTGATGATCGAGCGAATTTAAAGACACAAGACAATGCAGATTTTTATCGTTCACTTCATCTTGATGATGTGGATAGAAAAAGCAAATCATCTGGGATCATTTCAAAAGTCTTTGCGAATGGGGAATTAATTAGTAAAATCATCCGATCCTTCTTAAAGATAAAAATCTAGAAACAGAAAATCTCTCATTCTAGCTTCTAAAATTACGTCATCAACACACGAAGAGTTTGATTTTGGAAGCTTTTTTAAAGACCTTGCTAGATCATGTTGTTATTATGCTTCCACAAATAAAATTTTTTTAACACTCAGATAAAGACGATTCTTAATGGTTTTAGGTTTATCAACATTGCACTTGATCGAGCAGTGGCTCTTTATTGTATCTAGATCTTTTTTTTAAAAAAATTAAGCTCATAATTTTCTACCCAATTTGAAATGGAGCTAACGCACTGAAATCCTAGCTTTTGATAAAATTTTTTTGCCTGAAAATCGTAGGTAAACAGTTGCACGTGCGTACAATTTTTTGCTTTGGCATAAGCTTCCAACTCTTTTAATAAACGTGTGCCAATACCTTGACATCGATATTTTTCATCCACCCACATGTAATCAATGCATGCGCTGGATCCTAAAATATCTCCAGAAAGGCCCCCTATGACTTCCGCATTTGCATCACGGGCATAAACCATAAAAAATTGTGATTTTTTTTCTTTAAAGAAAGGATGCATGTGGTTTTGCAATCCTTGCAAAATTTTTTGAGACACGTAGGGATTATCATGTTCTTCTTTGACAATCTGATATGTGCAGGTTTTTACATCTTGTGCGGAGATGGCAACACTCATGCTCAGTAATATGAGAAACCATAAGTAAAATTTTTTCATATATTCCTTTATTTTTTTTCAAACTAATTTTATCATCTCCCACGTTTGGTATTTTTGAAATATTTTTTTAGAGAAAACGAATAAAAGAGAGAGGATCATGAAAAATTTTATCAAGATAATATATGGGATTGTTTTTTTTCTTACAGGAGTCTGCAATGGTATGGAAAACATCGAAAAGATTATGCCTTTCGCAAAGATTGTTGCGACGACTTCTCAGCAAAGGTCAGCGGGTGCAGCCAAACATATGATGATTATGGACGGTTTTCCTATCAATGAGGATCTCGCCGTATCTTTTGCTCGGGGATTGCAGTTGGACCCACATGTTTATCAATTCCTAGAAAAAATCCAAATTGATGAAAAGGGAATGATTTCGATTGATGGAGAAGGAAAATTAGAGGGGTACGGTCTTAATCTAGACGGAATAGCTCGAGGAGAGCGGGTAAAATGTCGTGTGTGTCATCCTAATGGGTCTATTCTTACTGAAGCTTCTTATATTCCGAAACCGATTCGCAAAAAGAGTAAGGAAAAGACTTTCTCAATTGAGGCGGAACTTTTAGGTGTATTTCCAACGACGTATTTTTTTAAGTGTAAAGGTTTAGAAGAAGGGGAAATTTTAAAAATTCGTTCGACTTGTGTGCAGGAAGTACTAGAGACAGATGTCATTTATCATGAAGCGCAACCTATCAGGATTGCACCTGATTTAGAAAATAAAAGAGGGGGAATCAGTTTAGTTCAAATTATTCGTGCAAATGGAGATAAGTTGGGATTGCGTTTAAAATGGGGAAATATGCTTCTAGATGAGGCACAAGACTAATTGTTTCATTAGCTGGAAAGTCTCCTTTGAAGCTTTCCAGCATTTCCTCCATTTACCCTTGATTTACGAGGGCACCTATTTTGCGTTTTCGATATTCTCTAGTAAAATACCAACCTAGATTTGCCAGCGATATAAAGACAAAAAGGCATTTGAAAAGCGTGTAAGTTCCGTCTGAGATTTCAGCATTCTTTAAAGCGACTTCCGTTGGCAACGAGAGAGATAAAAAAAGTTGATCTTCAATTTTCTTTAAAATGGATCGATGGTTTTTCAACGATTCAAAAGGGACGTGGTCCTTCTTCGTCGACATCTCAAAATGCACGTGCAGCTGATGCTTGTTGGGTGCCACTTCGGTAAAGAAGGATATTTCATCACTTTCATACTTATTTTGAGAGGATTCTTGAGTCCATTCTTGCTCAGGATTAATGAAATAGAAATCTTCTACGGTATAACAGGGATAATCCAAATAAAGAGGAGATTTGCGCATCAGAGAAAAATTCAGTTCGCAGGAGTCCGAAATATAAACCGGGGAAAATTTGAAAGATTTTACTGTTTCTTCATCGTCGAGATTCCAAAGATTAGAGATTTCAAATGCCATTTCGAGGGATACTTGATTATTTTCTCTATCATCTTGAATTTTTAAAGGTTCCATGACCTCTAGCTGACCGTATTTTTTCGCATATAAATCGCAAAGGAATTTTTCAAATTCTTTAGGCTTATTTTGGGTGCAGAGATTACGCATATAATTGGCTTCAAAATCTTTGAAATCCTTTTTTATTTTGCAAATGACGGTATCTTTAGAATTGGCGAGTTCAAAAGTGGTTGATGTGACAATAAGAGGCGCAGGGGAAAGTTTTGGAAAATCTGTAAGATCAGTGGTTTTCTCGTTAAGGATGAGCCCTTTTTGAAATAAATTGCACTGTAGTTTTTCGAGATTTCCCCCTTCAAAAAGATGTGTAGAATCCACGTAATATTTTTTTTCATTTAAGCACACTTGAAGAATCACGTGGTCAAACATGAGAGGGCTCGGATGCCAATCAGAGAGATGGTCTCGGATTCCGGAATTGATTAAGACAGGATAAGATTCTACATTCATTAGTTCTAAGAAGGTTTTAAGTAGTAATGTTTTATCCTTGCAATCTCCAAAACGACGTTTAAAAACGATATTTGGTTGAGTGGGCATATGTGTATGAATTCCTCTTTCAAACCCTAAATAGCGCACTTCATCTTGAACAAATCGAATGGCTTTCAAGATTTTTTCTTCTGAAGAGATCGGTTGGTTGTTCCAGTTATCCACTAGTTCTTTGATCTCTTGGGAAGGGGCCTCTAGAACCTCAAAAATTTTGGTTCCCCATTGCGCCACTTCTGCCCAATTTTTTGACTCGCTAATTTGTATAACAGGTTCTGCCAAAAACCAATGGGGGCATAAAGGATCGAATTGGGTTGGTACAATATTTTTCAATTCCCATGTCCATTCTTGGTGCTCAGGAAAAGTTAGAAGAGTCGGTGTTAAAGATGTATTTTGCGTTTTGAAAAATAAAGAGCGTTGACTGCCATCAATCATCCGAAAATAGCTGTATAAAATAGGTTCTTCATGCTCTAGCCATATGGTTCCATCGGCAATGCCTTTGAAAATAGGATTTTTTCCTTTTTTCGAGTAGGCATATTCAATGATGTCGCCTGGCTGTACATCTTCAAGAAAAATGACCCATTTTTTTCGGCCGTTATAAAGCTGAAAATCTAATTCTTGTTCCTGCTGGATAACTTCCATGTGACAAGAAGAAATGCGATCTGAAGTCACTTGGTTTCGATGCACATGAATTTTATGTAGGACAAGTGACTCAAAAGAAGGATCAAATTCTATTTCAATTTGAGAATGTTGCTGCACGCCATTTTGATTTAAAAGACGTTTTGCAAAGTGTGTAAAGCGAGTTTCCTCATCAAGGTGTATTTGCTGGTCTTTCAGTACAAGCTCAAAATTTTGTCCCTTTTCAAGGATCTCCCCATTTTCAAGAGGGATTTCTTTGACCCAGTTTGGCTGTATGTCAATTGAACAATTGGGGGCAAATTCTACACCAAAAGAGAAGGTCGAAATTGAAAGAATAAAAAAAATAATTGTAACGAGTCGTTTTTTTAACATGTGATTTCCTCAAAAAAAATTATTTCGATTATCTCTTATCCATAATTTTTTTTGAAAGAAGAATTTTCAATAAAAGGGGCCTTAAACCCACTCTGAAATCTAAAAAAAATATTTATTTTTCTAGGTCTTTATTAATAAAAACTTTACGCTATTATTTAATCTATTAATTACTTATGCTTGATGAATTAATAATAATTGGAGGTCTAATGTTTAGATTATTAATTTCTGTTGTTTCATTGTTTTGTATTTTTCAACCATTACAGGCATCCATTAGTTGCGATCCGCAATTACGCCCAGTTCTTACAACAATCCGCCAACTTCCAGAAGCGTGTGAATTAATCAACACAGCTTTAAAAGATGGTCCGATTAGAATCGAAGTTAATAAGTCTTTAGAAGCTGATTTCGGAGCTTTTTGGGGACTAGATAATCGCACAATCTTTGTTAACTGTGGAAATCGCAAAGATGCAGGTGAGATTATTGGATCTGTTATTTTTGAATTGCACAATGCAGTTGCAACACGCGAATTAAAGCGTTTAGATAATTTGGCAGCATCAGGAAAAATTAATAAATCTTCTTATGTAAGAGAAGTGGAATATGTGGAATATTGCAATTCTTTAAAAGCTTCTGAAATCGTGACGAAAGGAATTAAACAAGGGTTTTATCCTCGAGAAGCTTATTTGCCTGTTTATTCTTCATTTGAAGAACACTTTGATGTTCAAAAGAAATATGGGCATTCTGCCTGGATAGCTAAAAATTTCGATGAAATTATGTGGGAATCTGGTCAATATAGACCAAGACACTAAATTCATCAGCTCGCGTTTAACGAGTTTAGATATGTCAATAAAAAAGGCTCACTTTCGTGAGCCTTTTTTATTTATTGTTGGTTTACTTGCTTCGAGATCTCACGCAATTCTGGATCTTTTTCATAAGAGAAGAAGTCATTGCTTTTAATTTTGGCGATGTAGGCTCTGAAATATATTCATATGCACATTTAAGGTAATTTATGGTGCTTTCGGGGAGTTTAGAATTTTTAGGTAAATAATCAATAAAAGTTTTTAAGTGTTTGCAAACTATTTCAATGTAGAAATCATCTTTTTCTAAATCCTTAAAAATTTCTAATAGAAATTCCCCTTTATCTATATTAGTTCTATTCTTATCAGAATCTAAAAATTTAAACCAAAGCGCATCAAAAATTTTGTTTGGATCAGGAAACATTGATTTTTGTCTGCAAACAGCTAAAAATGCGCTTTTCCAAACAATGTTAGCATCCTGTGCATTCAGAGGATTTTTTGCATTTTCATTTTTTTGAAAATTGATTTTTGCAAGAAAAATTTCAGAACACAAATTTAAAGTGGGTGAATTCTCAAGATTGTTGAAGCACAATTTAGTGACATGAACGAAAGCTTTTAAGAGAGGATCTAAATTGATATTTTGTTGTGATTCTTTTTGGGTAGATACTTTTTTTAAGATTTTTTCTTTTGAAGATATAATCGAAGCAAGTAACGTTTCTGTATAAGTCTCATTTACATAGAGCCCAAGGCGTTCATTTAAGCTTGCAGCAGTTGAAAAGGACATTTCACTAATTTTATTTAGTAGTTTAATTTCTAAATTATCTACTTGTCGAGATTCGAATTTATTTAAGAATACTAAGCATTCTCTAAATAAGGAAGGCGTATAATATTTAATGCAATAGTTAACAAATTCTAAGGCCGGTGCTTCTAAAAATTCTGTGTAAGTCATTCTTTTACAAATAGCATTAAGCAAATATTCTCTACCTTCTGGAGTGCCAATTTTATCTACTAATTTGAGGTCTTGTGAGATGTCCTGTGCTTGTTCTATTAATCTTTGTGTATATGCTTTTTTATTTTTGCTAATTATTTCTAAAGCATAGTCTTTATTTATTTCGAATTTTTCAAATTCTTGGAGTAAATCAATATATTCTGCGTTGCTATAATTTTCTTTTGATTTTTTGATGAATTGCAGATCTTCATCAATTTGCTTGAGTAGATTACTTAAAACCGCTTTTGTTGCTTCATCTGTAATTTCACATTCTTGTACAAATTGACGTAAGATTTCGCAACGAATTTTAAGATTTTGAGAAGTTTTCGGTGTTGAATCCGAGAGTTGGACAAACAAATTAAGTAGGATTTCGGCTGAGTCATTTTGAATTCTTGCGACATATTGAAGAAGTTGAAGCGCTTGTTCGGGATTTTTCTCTTTCCATGAGTGAATTAAATAGAGACCAATTTCTTGAACGGAGCGATTTAAAATGATGTTTGTTCCTTGAAAATATGTTAACCATTCTTGTTCTGTTTTATTACAAGACAAGACGAGTTGATGTGTATCCAAAGAAGAATTTTTGGTTTTTTTGATTATTTCTTGTGTCTCTATGAAAATAGCCAGAGAAGGTGATTGTGAAGGAGAGGAAGAAGAAATTAAAGGGGTTGCTTCATTCCCGCCTTTTAAAATATTAGAATTTATAATTTGCATAAATTTCCTTTTGTTTTTTTGTTTCAAACAGAAATTTTATCAGTTCTTTTATTAAAAACATAATTAATTGTTTTGCGGAATTATATGCAAATGAGATGGAATAGATAATAAAAATTAAAAACAGGTGTTGTTACATTTATTAAAAATGAAAATAAATGATTTTTATGTTTCGACCGAGTATCCGATCACTTTTAGCCATTCGGGTGTAGGAGGGATGAGTTTACGTTCTTTGAGATCAAAAAGGCCAATTGTAAATTCGGCTGTGCAACAAATTTCACTTTCTCGAACCATTTTTTGTAAAAGTTTGCCTATTTTCTTTTCATAGGAAACGACTGATGTTTCAATGTTAATTTTCTCTCTTAGACGAAGTTCTTTTAGAAAACGCATGGTGACTTCAAGGATAACCGGATCCTGGCCTGTTTCTTTAATTTTTTCCACGCCATAGCCATTTTGATTGCTTAAATCCCAACGAGCTTCTTCAAAAAGCGTCAAATAGGTGGCGTTATTCACATGACCATAAAGGTCAAGGTAAACTTCTTTAATCGTAATGGGGTATGTGTAAACTTGTTTTTTCATAAAATGTTTCCGATTGACAAGTAGTTTATCTCTGCATCACAATGTTTCCTCCTTATAATTCATTTAGGAAGATAAAATGAAACAAATTATTATAGTATTTGCAACTTGCCTGTTTTTTAGTTTTACAAATGTGTCTGCGGACGAATCGGATACCTGCGCATGCTCAGTTCCTCTTTCTGTTTCGTTGTTTTCGCCCATTCAAACATCTCCGAAAGAAGCTTGTGTAAAGGGTGTGAGATTAAATCTAATTTTTGGAGAAAATGCGGGGGTAACGGGATTAGATCTCGGACTGTTGAATTTTTGCCATGGAGATGTCAAAGGGCTTGAAATTGGTGCAATGAACTTTGTTCAAAAGGATTTTGCTGGAGCACAATTAGGTTTTGTCAATTTAGTCAAAGGCGATTTCTACGGTTTCCAGCGTGCGTTGTTCAATCAAGTAAAAGGAGATTTTTACGGTATTCAAGAAGGTCTTATCAATGTCGTTGGACAAAACCTACGAGGGATTGAACTTGGATGGATTAATGTCGCCCGTGAAATTCATGGCGTTCAATTTGGTTTTTTCAATTTTTCTCGCAATGTTGAAGGCTTACAATTGGGAATCGTCAATTATACAAACTCTCTTAAAGGGGTTCAGATTGGGATTTTGAATATTCAAACAAACCGACGCTATGTCAAAGTTCTCCCCATCTTAAATGTGAATTTTTAATTGATAAAATCATTTTCAAAAAAAACTATTTTTGGATAAATATACAGGGGGCGTGCAATGATAGCCCCCTTTTTTCTAAGGACCTCATCATGGACTATGTTGGAATCGATCATGTTGTATTGACAGTCAAGTCGATTGAAGCAAGTCTTCATTTTTATTGTGCCATTCTAGGTATGCAAGAAGTCACGTTTGGAAACAATCGAAAAGCAATTTTATGTGGAGCGCAAAAGTTCAATCTTCACGAGATGGGTAAGGAATTTGAACCAAAAGCTGCCCATCCTCTTCCCGGTTCATTGGATATTTGTCTGATAGTCAAAACTCCCTTAGTCGATATCATTGAGCACTTACAAAAGCATCATATTAAAATCATTGAAGGGCCTGTTGAGCGTACTGGGGCTAGAGGTAAAATCTTGTCCGTTTATATCCGTGATCCCGATTTGAATTTAGTCGAAATGTCTAATTACCTGAATTGAAATGCTTTTCAGAAAATTTTTCTATTTTCTAATATTCCTACGAATGTGTTAAAAGCTGTGTTGATTAATTTGCGACGGGAATTTTGGACATCATGCAGCGTTTTATCCATGTTTTTATTTTTATTTTTTTCCATTTGATTCAGGGCTCCTTGCCTGCTCAACAATACTCTTTTACAGACGAAGCTATTGATGTGGTCATTCCCTGTACTGCGAAAGATTTAGAAATTCTGAATTTTTGCATTGCGGGTCTCAAAGCAAACTGTGCTCAAATTCGACGTATCATTGTTGTTTCTTCGCATCCTTTAACCGATCAGGCTGAGTGGTTTGATGAAGCAAACTTTCCCTTCAATAAAGCTGAGATTGCATTTCATCTTTTAAAAGGAGATACCAATGCTTCTCAGTATTATCTACAAGATCCTGCGAGGTTGGGTTGGTATTATCAACAGATGTTGAAATACTACGCAGCGTTTGTGATTCCCGATATTTCCTCAAACATATTAATTTTGGATTCAGACACCATTTTTTTAAATCCAGTTGAGTTTTTGAGAGCCGATTTTGGAGGATTGTATAATCCTGGAACGGAATATCACAAAACTTATTTTGAGCATGCCGATCGTTTTCTTCCTGGGCTAAGACGTTTATATCCTGAACATTCAGGAATTTCCCATCACATGCTTTTTCAAGCACCTGTCTTGCAGGAATTATTCACAGCCGTTGAAAACTATCACAAAATGCCTTTATGGCAGGCTTTTTGTCGATGCGTGAGTGAGGATTATACACTTGCGTCTGGAGCATCCGAATTTGAGATCTATTTTAATTTTGTTTTCTCTAGAACGAATCAAGTCAAGTTGCGGCATTTGAAATGGAAAAATGTTTCGAATTTGAAGCATTTATCTCAGTATAAAGCACAAGGTTATCACTACGTATCTTGTCATGCATGGTCAAGAATTTAGTAAGAGTTTATTTTCATCCAATTGCAAAAATAAAATAATTTAGCTATTATTTCCTGAAAAATCACGAAGGATTGTTTATGAAATGGGTGACATTTGTTTTAATTTTTCTTTCTGCGTGTCAGTTCGCAACGGGATTTTCCGAGGATAGTCCTTTTAAGCACTATAGTATTGAGCAATTCTTAAATACAAAAAACTATGTAGGAGGAGTGATCTCCTTTGATGATTCAAAAGTGATCTTCTCAAGTGATGAAACCGGCATTTTTAATATTTACTCTAAGGACATTCAAAATCCCAAAGGGGAGTTAAAGTCCTTAACAGCATCTGATGACAGTGCTATTTTTGTCGTTTCGACCTTTCCTAAAGATGATCGATTTCTTTATACCTCTGATGGAGCCGGCAATGAGCTTAACCACATTTTTTTGTGGGAGAATGCGCAGTCTTCGCGAGATTTAACTCCTTATTCAGGAGCTAAAGCTGAGTTTATGGGATGGAGCCAGGACTTAAACAGCTTTTTCTTTTTGTCCAACCATCGAGATCCTAAATATATGGATCTGTATGAAATGGAGATAGAAGATTTTACATCAAAACTGCTCTTTAAAAATGAACAAGGGTTTGAGGTCGATTGTATTTCTCCGGATAAACGCTCTATTATTGTTCGAAAGATCATTAAAAATAACAACTATCAACTTTTTTTACATGATGTAGCGACTAAAGGGCTCAAGGCGATAATGCCTCATGCAGAGGATTTCTGTTTAATAGGTGCTGGATTTAGTCTAGATTCTAAAACCCTTTACTTTATGACAAATGAAAATGATGAGTTCTACTTTCTTTGCGCGTATGCTCTCGAATCAGGACATATTGAAATCCTGGAAAAGTATGATTGGGATATCAAATCTTGTTACTTTTCTCATTATGGGAAATATCGTGTAACGATTGTAAATGAGGATGGATGCGCTGTCTTAAAAGTCTATGATCAGGAAGCACAAAAACCCGTTCAATTTTCAGGAATGCCAGAAGGCAATATCACGCTAGCCAAGATTTCAAGCAGTGAAAAATGGATGTTATTCGGAGTGAATAATTGCGATTCACCAAATAATTTATATGTTTGTCATTTGCCTGATGGATCCATTCACCCATTTACAGATTCTTTAAGTCTCGATATCGATCAAAGAAATCTCGTAAAGGGTGAAGTTATTCGATATCCTTCTTACGATGGATTAATGATCCCGGCGCTCTATTACAAACCCAAAATCATTGAGAGAGGCCAAAAGATTCCTGCGTTAATATGGGTTCATGGTGGGCCAGGTGGGCAATCTTGTGTCGGATACAGTTCTCTCATTCAATATCTTGTTAACCATGGTTATGCTGTAATAGCTGTTAATAATCGAGGGAGCAGCGGATATGGTAAAACATTTTATGAGGCTGCAGATCGTAAACATGGTGAAGCCGATTTAGATGATTGTATCTGGGCTAAGAAATTTCTTATTTCAACAGGTTATGTCGATGCCGATAAGATTGGAATGATTGGAGGAAGCTACGGAGGCTATATGACTCTTGCCGCCCTTGCGTTTCGTCCCTCAGAGATGGCTGTTGGCGTGGATCTGTTTGGATTGTCAAATTGGATCAGCACTCTGAAAAAAATTCCCGCTTGGTGGGAATATCAAAGGGAGAGCCTCTATCAAAAAATTGGTGATCCGGAAAAAGATACGGCTTATCTTGAAAGTATTTCACCTCTCTTTCATGCAAAAAATATCACTAAACCTCTTTTGGTAATACAGGGGGCTAATGATCCCAGAGTTCTGCAAGCAGAATCTGATCAAATTGTCGAAGCTGTTAGTAAAAATGGGACGCCCTATCGCTACGAAATTTATCAAGATGAAGGGCATGGTTTTACAAAGAAACAAAATAAGATTTCCTCTTCCAAAATTATTTTAGAGTTTTTAGATGAATACTTAAAGAAATCTATTTTTGAGGAAGAAAACTCCTAAGAGTTTTCTTTGTTGTCTTTTTTGCCTGAAATTTTTGTCCACAATGGTCTGTGATCTGAAAAAAGGAGCATTGGATCAAAGTGGACTGTATCTTCCGCAAGGTTTGCTAGACTAAGTTCTTGATCATCGGGTTCAAACATATGAACTCGACCCTTTAAACTTTTGCTTACCAGTACATAATCGAGTTCCCGTTCTTGTAGCTCTTGAGCTTGTCGATTGAGCTCGGTTGGCTTATCTGTTCGATATACCTCGAGATCTTGTTTTTGCTCTAAGTGAGAAAATATATTTAGACGTTCTATTTTTTCTGAAATTTCAGGATTGAGATCCGAATTAAAGTATTCAGGATACGTATTGAAATCTCCTTGAATAATCACATTGGCATCTGGATACTTTTCTTTAAGTATTTGAAATACACATTTGGAGGGCGTTAACCACATCGAAAACCGATTCCAACTTATTTTCAGAGCTTGTGATATGATCTTTCAAATTTTCCCGTGGAAATTCAAGTTCGTAGCCAGGGATGTGGACAGAAAGAAAAATAAATGCTTCTTTCGTTTCTTTATTTTTAGCATACACTGCGACATTATCGTCTAGCTGTTGTGCATATGCAGAAAGATTAAGCGGTTTGCATTCTTCAAAGTGTTGGGTCTCAATGGCAATGGCTGTGTCAGAATTTTCAGAGGCGCGCATGATTGTATATTTGCCTTGTTGCAAAATATCCAGGACGTGCGGATTCGAAGATTGAACTTCTTGAAGGGAGATGACTGCAGGTCGATTAGGTTGAGTGATCACTTTTTGGAAAAAACTTTCGGATAATCGATTTTTAATTTTCTGAAACTGTTTTTCCAGAGGGGTAAGAAAGTCATTCACTGGTTTTTTTTCCGTTCTCTTGGGAAAAATGCTTAAAAAGAGGTTAGCTAACTTAACATAGATGGGAATTTTAAATGGTTTTGGAAGTTGGTCTTTGTGATGAGTTGATAAATGGCGATATAGTTTAGGGAATATTTCTTTAAATTGTTTGGCTCCCTCTGTTCTTGACTCTTTTCTTTAAGGCTTCATGGAGTTTTGGTTCGTGATTTTTGATTAATTCTTCGAATTTAGGATTGTTAATGCGAGCTTCAAGGATGTCTAAGCCCTTATTAAAAACCAGCTCTGCAATAAGGGGATTTTGTGGGTCAAACTGTGGACTTCTTTCTTGCTCAAGAAGATAAAAAAGTTTTTATTCAATGGCTTGTTTTTTTTGGGCTAGCCTATCCAACTCATTAGACTCAGGAGGTAAGCCTTCCATTTGCTCAATATTTTTTTGATATTCATCAGCTAGAGAGCCAACTGTATCATTTCTCGAGGTCGGGATAGTATGATGAAGAAAAGTGTAATCCCTTTGATCAGCTCCAATATTCATGCCTAAGATGTAAAAATCGGAAGAAGAGCTCATCGAACCTCCTATAGTAAGCCTTTATTATAATATTATTTAATTTTTGGATGATTTTTTTATGATTATATCAGTTAAATACAAAAAACTAACGATATCAAAAAAACATTGTGATAATTCATATTTTTATTGAGCATAAATATTTTTTGAGATTAGTATCCTGAATTTAGCCAATATGGTGGGGAAGATACATGTTTAATCAGCAATTAATGCTTTCTGATGTGGAGATTCTTTTAAGGTTATTTCTTGCCGCAATTTTGGGCGGCATGATCGGCTTAGAAAGAGAGAGGGGAAGCTGGTTTGCAGGTTTAAGAACCCATATGTTGGTGTGTATGGGCTCCACATTATTTATGATCGTTTCACAATATGGTTTTAATGGAATTTTACAAAAAGAACTTGTTGTCCTTGATCCGTCGCGTATCTCAGCTCAGGTTGCAAGTGGAATTGGATTTCTTGGAGCAGGAACAATTCTGTTTTGGAAAAATGCCATAAGAGGACTTACAACAGCTGCTAGTTTATGGGCTGTTGCAGCCGTAGGTCTTTCTATCGGGGGTGGGCTCTACCTCGCAGGGGTTGGAATGACGATCATGATCTTTATTGTCTTGGCTGGAATCAAACCCCTTGAGAAAATTTTCTTTAAGAAAAAATTTATTAGCGAAATCAGATTTGCTATTGCACCGAAAATTTCACTTATTGCTTTAGATGAGATTTTACAAAAATCGGCTTTGCGTTTAGCCAATTTGCAGGTGGAAATTTTAAAAGATAAAGAAGTGATTCATTTATTTTTTTATTCTAATTTGGGTTCTGAATCTATTGTAATTTTAGAAGCTCTAAAAAATTTACCTGGCATAGAAAAAATCGAAACCTATGAAAGCGATAAAGTCGATATACAAAGTGGTAGCAGCTCGTAAAAAATGAACTAAAATAATCAAAGGAATAAGAGATGAAAGCTATTGTTGTCAGTCAGTATGGGGATCCTGAAGTTTTAAGCTATCAAGATGCAGACATAGGTAAACCTGGAAAAGGACAGGTGCTCGTTCGATTAGCCTATGCTGGAGTTAATTTTGTGGAAATCTACCAACGAAGAGGAACGTATCCAAGAACGCTTCCATATATTCCTGGTTCTGAAGCTTCAGGAATTATTGAGGCAGTAGGAGAAGGGGTTGAAGACTTCAAAGTTGGTGATCATGTTGCTTATGTGCATCAACCTGGGGCTTACGCTGAAGCAAGTATTATTAATGCAAAAAGTTTGATTCCTTTACCCAGCAGTTTTTCTTTAGAGCAAGGTGCTGCATTCCCTTTGCAAGGCATGACAGCCCATTATCTGTTGCATGAATTTCGCAAGCCAAAGCAGGGAGACGTGGTGCTTATCCATGCAGCAGCAGGTGGAATGGGACTGCTTCTGGTTCAGTGGGCACGTCATTTAGGAGCGCGAGTCATTGGGACTGTTTCGACTGAAGAAAAGGCAAAAGCTGCCCGCCAAGCTGGAGCTACAGACGTTATTCTGTATAATGAAAAAGATTTTGCGGTAGAAACTAAACGTTTAACAGATGGTCATGGGGCCGATCTCATCATTGATGGGGTAGGAAAAACAACGTTTAAGGGAAATTTAGAGGCCGCGGCTTTGCGTGGTCATATCGTTATTTATGGGGCAGCAAGTGGTCCTGCAGAACCTATTCCCCCAAATGCACTAATGGTTCGTTCGTTGACAGTCTCAGGAGGTAGTCTTCCGAATTATTTACTTACGCGAGATGAAATGCTTCAACGAGCTCACTCAGTCATCAAAGGGATTCAAGAAGGATGGTTAAAGCTGACAATTGACAAAGTGATTCCTTTAGATCAGGTTGCGGAAGCTCATCGATTGCTGGAAAATCGTCAAACAATAGGAAAAATTGTTTTGAAGATCAAAGCATAAGTGCATCCGCGCGATGGCAAAACACATATGCAGTGAAAAAAATGAGGGATTTTCTAGCGAATATCCCCATTTGTGTGCTTTAGCTTGATAATATTTAAAAGTCTAAATTAGGTTTTTAATTAGCGGTGCTTTTTTCAGAGTAGTTGTAAAGCCATCTTAAAGAAAATGGGGCTAATAATGTCGTAATCGTAATCACGAGAATGATAGCTGCGTACACGTCGCTCTTTAAGACACCCGCATTAAGCCCGACATTCGCAAAAATCAAGCCAACTTCACCGCGGGGAATCATGGCAGTTCCAATGATAAACTGCATGATCCGTTTTTCTCCTTTGAGAAAAAACGCAGAAAATAACTTCCCGATGACTGCAACCAATACCAAAGAACCGGTTAATGCCCAAATGTACATGGACTGCCAGTTTACAGCTTTAAGGTCTAAAGATAGACCGATTGCCACAAAGAAAATGGGGGTGAATAAATGCACAATAGGTCTCATCTGCTTTTCAACGCGATGACTAAATTCTTTAGACTCGTGTAAAAACGCAGCAAATGGGAAAAAAAATTGTCTAGACAAGGCTAGTCCAGCTGCAAATCCGCCAAGAAGCTCTGGAGCTCCTAAATAATGAGCTGTCCAAGCAAATAAGAGGATGAGAGAAACGATTGTTGTAGGTAAAAGACCCGGAATGTCACTTTTTTCATCCCACTTTCTGATAATTTGTGAAACGGCTTTAGCCAATATGGGGGAGATAAAGAAAAAGAGGATAATGAAGAGTAAGACCTTCCCTGTGCTCAGTAAGTTGATTTCTCCACTGACTGAAAATTCATAAAGCATCGCGAGCAAAACGATTCCGATGATATCATCAAGAACAGCAGCTCCGATGATGATCTGGGCTTCCTGGCTATTTTGCTTTTTTAAGTCTCGCAGAACTCTCAAAGTAATCCCGATACTCGTAGCTGTAAGAGTGCTAGCAATGAAGAGACTCGCCAAAAGGGAGAAAGCGAATGAGTAGTAGCTAATTAAAAAGCCCAGTATAAAAGGTAAAACGACACCTCCCACAGCAACAATGAGGGCTTTTACGCCTGCTGAAGATAAATGACCGATATCAGTTTCAATGCCAACTTCAAAAAGAAGCAGGATTATACCGATCTGAGCCAAGAGGTGAATAGGATTGCTGATCTCAATTAATCCCAAAACACTTGGACCGATGATAATACCGGCGACTAATTCGCCAATGACTGAAGGAATCTGAAAGTAGGCTGCAACCTCACCAAACAACCGAGCTGAAAACAAGATTAAAACAAGCTGAATTAAGAATGTGTGTGCTTCCATATGCCACTTTATGTTCATTTATTTTAGTGGAAAAATCTAGCACAAATCCTACGTTCTCACTAGGTTGCCACTTAGACACAAGTAAACAGATTTTTTCTCAAAAAGCAATGAAAAAGGTTCTAAAGGCTAAAAGTGACTAATTCCTAAAGGTATCACGATAATGAAAAGCTAATCTTTGTTCGAAAAAAATAAAAAAAATTGGCTAAAACCTTTTTTACAACAATTTGGCATCTTAACTTAGAGATGCAAAATGTTCATATGAAATACCAAGAACATTCTTTTCTTAAATAGGAGATGGCTTCCGATCTGCTTCAAAATGAGTTGAAGCAGATGTAACATTTTTAAAGAGGTACAAGTGACGCAAACTATTTCTGCAAAAGTTTGCATTCATCAAAAACGAGAAATAAAAAATGTTTTGAAATTGGCTATTGGATATTGCAACGTTAATTACTAAAATTTTAACAAGTGTTGCTTTTGATTTTATGAGATGTGACCGAGTTGAAATTGGCTGCAATAAAGCTAATGTCAAAAGTAAAAAAGTCATCGAAAAGTGCCAATTTATTTTGGAGGGAGAGATTCGAAATTATTTCACTAATCCAACTTCTGAAATGTTAAATAATAGGTATTCTTCAGAAAGGACGTTTTTATTATATGGATTAGTAGTTGAAGATTTATCTGAATTATCTCGGTATCTTGAAATTAAAAAACATATAAAAATTGTTTGTTAGATAATTTGTTCTTAATATTTTTTCTGCCTTAATGTATAATAAATTAATTTATGTATTTTACTATGGGTAGAAAATGTTTCCTATTTCATGTTTAAGCCATTTTAATAAATGGTCAATTGAACTTAACTTGGTTTCCAATAAAGGTTGGGTCTATACCGAAAATGGAGTTGTTCCAAGTTCTGACAAACCCGCTTTATCAAAAGGCGAAATTCTAGAAAAATATTTATGTATTCTTCAGAAAGCTCCCATTTATAGTGTTGATGAGCAAGCCAGAAAAAAATTCACAACGGCTATAGTGGAATATGTTGATTCAGATAAGGACAAAGAAGCCTATCGAACCATGAAAAAAATTCAAGCTCTGATTGAAAAAAAAGAGCGATCCATAAGCAGGGATTTTTTTGGAAATGAGGCAAAAGCTTTAAATGTCATTCTTGATAAAAAGTTAGAGAACATTCAAGAAGCTGAATACTTTTTGCTATATGAACTTTTGAATAGAATCGCGAATAAGCGTTTATATGCACGTAGCTTTTATCAGATAGCGGCTATTTCTGAAAAAATTAACGAATTAATGAAAAAGAGCCCTACCAATCTTAAACTGATATTAATTGGTGATTCAAATGTAAAAATTGATCTATATATAAATGAACATTTGTTATCGATTGAAGATTATTCTTTTTTCCTTTTTCTTCAATTTTGCTTCCATAATCCTAAAAGGGAAAAAAATGATGAGTTATTTAAAGAAGTCATTCAAAAGAAGGCAGAATCATCTGATCACAATTTTAAACATTATTTACATGCCTTCTTGTCCATTTGCATCATTCAGGAATTAATGGGTAAAAGAGCTGAAGTGATCGATGATATGAACGATCTTAATGAACAGATAACTGCATTTTTTGAAAATTCCAAAATTGAAGAACAGGTTCTGAGGGAATATTTAAAATTATTTGATTGGGATGCAAACACTTTTAAAGTGGATGATATCGTCTTTGATCTTTTTGGAAATCAAAAATTCGGAAGGATGGCTAAAGAAATCTTCGAGTGTGCCAAACCAATTGCACCTGTACTAGATCAATGGTACACAGCGATGTATGAAAAAACTGTGCAATATCAAAAAATACATCCAAATTTGCCTTTGCCTGTTGTATGTGCTGAGACATTTGTTTCTAGCAAAGATTTTATTAGCCAAAATGACCTTAATTATTCACTTTTATCAAAAATTCAGAAATGGGAAGCAGATGCTCAAAGATCTTTTCAAAAGCCAAAATCTCCTTCCAAACAATCTGCTTCCACGGCAAAGCCTCCTCAAAAAAAGAAAAAGAAAAAGTTAAGGCAAACTTCTTTTGTTGTTCCAGAACATGAAGAGACTCAAGAATTTGAAGTTTCTGGTACAAGCTCAAAAATGTTTAAAGAAAAATCCACGGAGATTACTGCCCCTGCTCCTGTTATTTCGGAAAAATCAATCCGTCAGCAATTGGAAGAATCCTCCTCTTTTCGTGTTGCTTCCCGTGTGACAGATTGGTTTGATCAGACAAAAAGTCACCCGATTCTCAATGAGGAAAGTCTTATCGTTCATAATTTTGCTTGGGCTGCTAATGAAGTGTTATGGTTATTTGGCATGCGCTATCCGCGAGAAAAAGCTCCTCAAATCTATGAACCCGCTATCGCCTTGCTTTGCCAGGTTGAACATGGCTTGTTTTCAAGGGCGCAAACTTTTCGAGCTACAGTAACGTTTGAGCACAAGATCGAAAAGGAAAACGTTTTCAATCCTTCTTTTAAGTATGATCCAGCATGGATTTCTTACCATAGAGCTCTCACAAGACGTCCTCAAGAACAGGAAATGGTTGAGGAATTCATTGCAAATGCAAGAGATCAGTTCATTGAATTTCCTGTGCTACCATCTCAACGCTTTCACGTTGAATTACCTTCAGGAGTACTGAAAAAGATCTTTCCTGATGGAAGTTATATCGAGTCTGTAACTGGATCGATTGTAACGATTCGCGATCCTAAAAATGATGTTGGTCAAAAGAAATGCCGGATACACTTTTTTATTGTACGATAGGTTTTCAAATTTTTTTCGATAGCTTTAGATATAGCGACAGAGGTGAGATTTTATTTGCAGGCCAAAGAAATGCGTATTGTAAGATAGGCAGAGATTAAGGTCTTTCCAAGTGCAAGAAGGGGGATTTCACAATTTTTTATAAACGCTTAAACCCGCTTTAACAGCCGCAAAAGTACCAGCTACCAGTGGAGCTAATGTACATACAGACGTCATTAAACTCATGCCGAATATTTTGAAAGCCGTCGACTCAACAGCTTTTGTTGGCCCGAAAATGATTAGATTTGTTCCAGTGACGATTGCTTGTACTGTAAAGGCTGTTATTCCAGCGTAAGAGAAAGAAGTTACTGCGCTCGCTAAACCAACAAATGAACCAGCAGCTATGGCTGCTGTGATTTTAATTGTTTCAGATGCAATTTTTCTTACGGTTTTCCAGTTGCTTGTTTGAATAAAGGGCGTTGGTGCGTGGACTAGAGTGGCATCATACATAAACTTTCCCCTAAATTTAAATAATCATAGGCATTTAAGCTAATTCTTAGCTGCATTTGTTGATCGAGTCAAGCAAAAATACGTTTCCAGATAAAGCACAGGGATCAAATTTTATTGCAGACCATAGTGAAAAAGTTTATGAAATATAGAGAACAAAAAAAACTTTTCACTATCTCAACTGCAAGAAAAAAAATGTTAAAAAGAATTATAAACTTCTTTACCAACTTTAAATGCCACAACAGAGCCTAACACCAGTGGTACTGTATATGCAGTAGTCATTAAGCCCCCTATAATGGTATTATAGGCTATTGAGTGTATAGCTGTTGCAGGACCTGCGAGCATTAGATTTGATCCATTTGTTATAAAAAAAGTGGCTATTCCGCAGCCGTAAAGTGAGCCTGCTGCACTCCCTATACCAGCAAATGAACCAGCAGCTACAGCTATTATGACTTTGATTGTTTCAGTCGCAGTCCTTCTCACTGTTTCCCAACCACTTGTTCGATTAATGGGGGCTGGTGCATGAACTAATGTTACATCGTACATGAATTCTCTCCTAAAATTTAAATTATTTTTGATGTTTGAGCTCATTCTTAGCTGCATTTGTTGATCGAGTCAAGCAAAAATACGTTTCCAGATAAAGTAGAAGGATCAAATTTTTATTGTGGGACCATAAATGAGAAAGCTCATAAAATGAATAACAAATATTTTTTTAGTTGTTTTCAATAGACAAAGTTAATGAAAGAAAGTTATTACCCCAAACTGAAAGAGTTGGAGCTTTGAATTTGCCTTATGGCAAACTTTGTGTGGTAGATGGAAAAGCTGAAACTTTTATCATTAGTAACAATGTTGGCAGAATATATCATTGCGTTAAGTTCTCAAAAAATAAAGTTTTTTTTAGAAGTTGATCTGACGTTGCCCAATTGAAATACTATTATTATATGCAAGCTCAATTGGGGGGCCAAGTATTTCAATGCATCTGTCCTCTCATGCTCCCACTAGGATTGCTTTGCATCCAATTTTCGGATCTTTCCATTTCGCGGAGTTGAGGAGGGATTTCATCGGCATGCACAGCTTCAGCTGTTGTATGAGGTGGATGTTGATACCAATCCGGAACTAAATAGCTTGTGAGATGGTTTCTTACTTTAAAGATTGTGAACATACCACCCATTTCAATTACGCCAAAAGGACCTGGATTTCCTATCGGTGAGATATTAGCGGGAGACTTCATGTGATGAGCGCCTTGCATCTCAAACATCTCTCCCATGCCATTAATGTTCATGAGCCCCATAAAATCTGGGAAAAATTTTCGAATACGTTCTTCAATTCCTCGTTTATTAATTCCAGTTAAATTTGGAAGGTCATGCTGCATCTGATTCATGATGTGATGAGATTTGTGACAGTGAAAGGCCCAATCTCCAGGATTGTCGGCAATAAATTCTATATCTCGTGTTTCTCCGGGGGCTACGTTAACAGTATTTTCAGTGTACTGAGCGGAGAGGGGCAATCTTTTAGCTCCTTTTCTTGTGACTGTAAATTCATGTCCATGCAGGTGAATGGGATGACTATTCATCATGACATTTGCTAGGCGAATTCGCACTCGATCTCCAGTTTTTACCACCAAAGATTCAGTCATTGGATAAAGCACACTATTGAAGGTAAAAATGTTAAAATCTAGCATTTCAAAAGGAATAGGAGTCATTGTTCCCATTGGAATCCGCCATTCGTGTAAAAAAATAGCAAAATCGCGATCGACAGAAGGTTCTTCCTGTACTTTTGGATGGATAATAAAAAATCCCATCATACCAAGAGCGATTTGAGTCATCTCATCATAATGGGGATGGTACATAAAGGTTCCATTTTGTATGAGTGTGAACTCATATTTGAAAGTTTGGCCAGGCTGAATTGCGTTTTGGTTGAGTCCTGTCACCCCATCCATTCCATTTGGAAGGATAATGCCATGCCAATGGACTGTTGTAGGTTCATTAAGCCTATTCGTTACATAAATTCGAACTTTTTCTCCTTCTGTAGCTTCGATGGTAGGGCCTGGGCTTGATCCATTATATCCCCAGCAGTTAACCCAAAATCCCGGAGCAAATTCTCTGCGTATGGGTTCGGCGATCAAATGAAAAACTTTGACATCTCCATCCATTATCCAAGGTAAAGTGGCGACATTGGGTGTGATAACAGACTGAGCGCATAATGAATGAATGAACAGGAAAGTGAAAAAAATGAGATGGGTTTTCATTTGGTATCACCGCAGTTCGAAATTTTGTAGAGTTTGCCCCCTAAAGCTCTATCAAGCTGAACTCTTGCCATCCAATAATTGCGTAATGCGAGGATGTAGTGGCGAAATGCGAGTATTTGTTGTCGTTTATTTTCTAGGAGGCGATCAATGCCAAGCCCCATAACGTTATAGAGTTCTTCTGAAGAGACTAGGATTTGATTTTGTGTGGGGATTATCCGATTTCTGTAATCTTCAATAATTTTTAAGTTATTGAAGATTAGTTTATGTGCTTCGCGGACTTCAGATAGAATCTGAATTTCTAAGCTAGCTAATCTGTCTTGGGCCTGTCGCAATTCTGCTTGAAGACGCATCCGTGCCGCTTGTCCATAATTGAATAAGGGGATTTCCCCCGAGAAAGCCGGGCCAAGTGTATCTAGACCGTCAGGATCCCTTTCACCACAAATTCCGATTCGACCGTTTGTATACACCCACCATTGTTTAATGCCTAATTTTTGGCATAAGCGCAGAACTTCAAAGCGGGCCATTTGTAGATCCAGCCTTTCACTAAAAGCTGTGCTTTCCAATTGTCCAATTGGATAGCCTTTACAATTGATAGGGGGAGGATCAGTAGATATGGTCCATTGCGGTTCTTCAAAAAAACCGAGCAATCGATTTAATTTCTCCCTTAATCGAATGACTTCGTTCTGAACCCTGGCAAATTCTAGCTTTGATTCTAAGAAATGATTTTGTATGAGTTGGAAATCAAGACGATTAATATTATAAACATTTCTCTGACGGAGGGTAATTTCATTTTGAATGGACAGCAATTCAACAATCAATAAAGTATACTTGAGATCCTGTTGAAAGGCTTGCAACTCGTAATAGGTTTGTTCCACATCAAAAGCTAAATCTAAAATGTCGTTAGTCACTCTTAACGTAGTTTGTTCGAGCTCGACTTTTGCTACCTTTACTCGCAGGGGAATGAGAAAGAGATCGATAAAGCTCGCTGTGACGGAATATTCAATATCTGGCACAAATTTTCTTTTATCAGGATAGCGGACGAAAAGATCAAAAAAGGGGTTAGAAAATAATCCTGCTTCTATTAGGTCTGCAGTCGAAATGCCAATTTCTTCAAACGTTGCCTGGATGTTAGGATTATTGAACAAAGCTATTTGTACAGCTACATCAACGGTTAATTCTTCCTGGAGAAGCTTCTGAATGTTTTCTTCAATTTGACTGGCATGATCCCTTTTGTGATTCCAAGTCACAATTTTATCGAGACGTCTTTCGAGTGCAGATGAAACAAACACATCATCTGATCGTTGTATTTTTTGGCAGCCAAAAACGAGGCATAAAATGGCTATAGGAATAAGATTGCAACAAAAGCTTGCCACTCAGATTAACTCCATGCGTTTCTGTTTATGGGGTAATCCATACAAAGAGAGCACAATTTTGTAAAGGGAACTATTAGAAAATTTAAAAAACTTTTATATATTGCAAGCAGGTTGCAAAATTATCTATTATAAGGAATTTATGGTTTTAGAACCTAACACAGAGGAAGTCCAATTTCAAATTGGCCCCTATCAGGTGCTAAAAAGCATTAATCAAGGAGAAAAAGGGGACATTTTTCTTGTTTACGATCCTGTTAACAAACGCAAAGTTGCTCTAAAACGTCTTTTTAAAACCAGTAAAAATACACATTATTATAAGCAATTTTTAAACGAGGCGCACCTTACTTCGGAGCTTTCCCATTCTTCTATTATTAGCATTTATTCGATTGTGGATGAAAAGGATCAAGTCTATTACACCATGCCTTATATTGAAGGTGAAACACTTAAAGAATTGATAAAAAGTGCTCAACAAAGAGAGATCGACGGACTTCCGCTAAATGCCAAACATAGTGTAACCACATTCGTTCACTATTTTCTTAAAATTTGTCAAGCTGTCGCCTATGCCTATTCAAAAGAGATTCTTCATTGCGATTTAAAACCATCCAATGTGTTGATCGGAGTTTTTGGAGATGTACGCGTTTTCGATTGGGGATTGGCAATTTCGACAAAACAAATCAAGTCTTCACATAAAAAAACAAAGACTATTGCTGGAACAATCATTTATCTAGCTCCTGAGGTTGCTTTAGGAGGATCCCCTTCTATTCAAAGTGAGGTTTATGCTTTAGGGTTAATTCTCTATGAGATTTTGACTCTACGTTATCCATTTCATAGAGAAAATCTCCATGAATATTACCAAAACATGTACAAAGAGAGTCTTGTAGATCCTGTGTACGTTTCTGTAAATCGGCACATTCCACCTCTATTATCCCAGATGGCCATGAAATGTCTTGCTGAAAGCCCTGAGAAAAGATACCAGTCTGTCGAAGAAATCATTGAAGCACTCGAAATGTATTTGCAGATGCGCCCAGGATGGATTCAAATTGCAGATATGGAAACAAGTGTATGGGATATTAAAGAGGAAATTTCGATCGCTGGGCATGTAAAATCCTTGGTGATTTCTCAGCCTTTATTTACGGAAAGCAAATTAGAAGCTCAGATTCAGCTCAATGAAGATTCGGATGGAATCGGTTTTTTGCTTGGAATAGCAGCTCCTAAAAAAGAAAATTTCAATACTTGCGACTTCATCTGGATCTCTTGTGATGACCAGAATAAGTCAGTTGAGCTCTGGCATTTACCTAAGCTTGTTTTTAAAAATCCAGAGGTCTCTCTCAAGAGAGAAGTCACTTATCAATTTCGCATAGAAAATACTAAGGAAAGCTTATGTCTTTATGTGAATGATAGACTTCTTCTCTCCCATGCACATTATGTACCTCAAAAGGGCACCCACATGGGGTTATATTTGTCTTCCACTGATTTTATTGATGAGATCAAACTTTTTGTGGATTGCAAATATTTTGCAGAGGATCCATTAGGCTTAGGAAATTATTTTTTAGCTCATCATCAGTATCAAGCTGCCTTGGAAAAATATAAGAGCGTAGATACCAATTCTGAGATAGGAAATGAAGCGAGTTTTATGGCCGGAATTACGCTTTTGGAAGAAGCAAAAAATCATGAAAGTTCAAAAGTTAAGGAAGCTTTAAGGATATTTGAGAAGTTGCTGGCGACATCTGCTGCACCTTTGGGATACTTAGGGCATACCCTTGTTTATCAATGGCTTAATGATCTAGAAAAAGAAATGCAGGCTTTTACAAAGGGATTAACAGCTTTTTCGCATCACCCTCTGATTGCCATTTTACAACAACATTTGGAAGACCGCATCCATGAGACTATTTTTGATGCTCAAAAGCATGGTCAGTTTATCTTAATCGCTCTAATCTGTCTTCCAACAGAGCGATTATTAAAATTTAAAAATCTCTTCAGATCATTAAAGCATCGCTTAAAACCCCTTTATTTTATCGAAGAAACTGAGTTAGCAGAGGCGGATGACGCATATCAATACCAGTCTCTAGCTATCCATTTAGCCTTCTTACTTGCCAAACCGCAACAAGTTGATGAAATTCTAATTGCATTAATAAGCTCGGCTTACACCCTGCTGCCGCTCTTCGAACAAGGTCTCATGGCATTGATTGAATTAGGTTTTTGGGAATGTGCTCGGGAAAAAATAGAAATGCTATCGCAGCAATTTTTAGGTGTTCAAGCGATTGCACATTTGAGATGGATAAAAGAGGCGATAAACATTCATCGTAAAGAGGATATCCGCCTCTCATTTTTATCAGAACTCCCCTGGAAATTGTCGATTCAGCATTTGCGACCTGTTTTTCATATTCTTAATGAACTTCTGCTGTTGCGGCAAACCAATGTTGTGATTAAGACAGCTAAGTCATTGATCAAAAGACATGAATTACAACCTGAGCATCAATTAAAATTGATTCACCTAAAAATTCGAGCTTACTTTCAGGATAGGCAATGGGATTTAGCGGAAGAGCTTCTTCAACAGCATTTTAATGAAACACATGCCGATTATCCTTTTTTAATGAGCTGTTTGCGCCATATGAGAGAAGACGTCCCTTCTGGGGTTTCAAAAATCCGTGAAGAGATGTCTTTATGGGAAAAAAGACAAATTTATCGTGATTATATTCTTTTTTTTCAGTGTGTTCAGGATGCAAAAAAAGAGCAAAGATATAGGGTATTAGAGAGAGAAACATGGATGGGAAAGGGAATTTTTTAGTAAATTTTTTAATTGAAATTTAAATCAAAATATGTTATTTTAAAAAAGGATAACCTCTTAATTAGGAGGCATTATGACATCTCCCATAAATAATAATGCAAGTTCTGTACAGTCTTCGCAATCAGCTCAAAACGTTAATCCTGCCAGTACAGCAACTACGACCACCCAACAAGCACTTGCTCAACAAATACAGACACAACAAGAAGAAGCACTTCGTCAACAAGCAGCTCAAGGGGTTGCGGACGAAGCAACAGGCAAAGCAGGACGTAGAAATTTGTCAAATCTAGGTACAAAGATTTAGCACAAATAATCTCTGTTCAGAGAGGCAAACTGGGAAGTTTGCCTTTTTTTTATCATTCTTTTTTATTTTTCCATGTTAACCATATGACATTTTTGATAAAGGAACGTTAACGCTTCATCCATTTCCATTGACAGGTTAGTAATGAAAAATGATCTCGATAGAAAAATAAAAATTGAAGAGTGGTATGGGGTTATTCTCTCCTTTATCTATTATTTTTGCGTGCTAGGCTCTTATTACATCATGCGCCCATTACGAGATCAGCTGGCGGCAGAAGTGGGCTCGGCTCAATTACCAGGGTTTTTTGCTGCGACTTTTATCGTGATGCTTCTATTAACTCCATTATTTGCCTGGTTAGTTTCTCGTTGGCCGCGCCGTGTGATCATGCCAGTAGTTAATCTATTTTTCATTGCTTGCCAGCTCCTTTTTATTCCCTTATTTGGTCATCAAGCCTGGCTTTCAGCTCAGTTTTTTGGGCTCATTTTTTTTGTTTGGGTCAGTGTATTCAATTTGTTTGTGGTATCGGTATTTTGGAGCTTTATGACAGACATTTGGAGTGATGCTCAAGCCCGGCGCTTGTTTCCTATTATCGCTTTAGGTGGAACGCTTGGAGCTGTGGTTGGTCCAATGATTACGCGTACTCTTGTAGAGGTCATAAGGCTGCCTTTGTTACTTGCTGTTTCAGCGGGATTACTGCTTATAGCTGTTCTATGTGTGATTATTTTAGGGAATTGGGCGCATCAATTTGGCTTTCATAGAAATGAAGTGGCTAGTGAGGCCGCTGTGGGTGGGGGGATGCTCGATGGTTTAAAGCAAATTTTTACCAATCCTTTCATCGGGTACATGGCACTTATGATGCTTTTAAACGATGCTATCGGAACAGTTGCTTATGCTTTGATTACAGATTACTCAGGAGCGGCTTTTCCAAATGATGCGGTTGCTCAGACTCGGTTTGCTAGTAATATGGACCTCTCGTCAAATATCATTCAGGTGGTTGTGCAGCTGACAACCACGCGTTGGTTATTGGTGAGTTATGGAGCAGGGGCTGTGTTTGCCATCTGGACAGTCATCGTTGTTTGTGCTTGTTTAATCATGGCTCTAGTCAATCCTTATGCGCCGATTTTTGGTACAATGCCCTATTTGGCGTTCGTTTTGATTTTGACTCGTGCGCTTGCGCATGGAATGATCCAGCCCGCACGTGAAACGCTTTATACACTTGTTCCGCGTGATTTACGCTATAAGGGGAAAAATGCGGTGGATACGGTTGTTTGGCGGGCGGGGGACGTTTTATCTCTGCTATCCATTAATGGATTTCGAGCTTTAGGTGTCAATGTCGCGGGATTTGGGTTGATCTGGGCTGGGTTAGCTGCAGCTTCTGGCTGGCTCGGCTGGCGTTTGGCCAATCAAGCCGAAAAAGGGTATTTCGAAAAATAAGGTGACAGTTCTTGTTAGACTTCAATCTTCTTTTCTTTGGTTTTTGGAGGGGCTTTCTTGCATCCTTCCCTTTCTTTTTGTGAAAGTTTAAGCTTCGTTGCGCAGTTACTTCTACTGCTTCAGCATGGGGTACTGATCTAGAGATGTGTGATTATTTGTGTGATGACCTAAGGACTAAAAAATCTCTAGAAGATGAAGAAGCTTCAGATTGACTTGTTGAAGAATCAACAAAAAGAGATTCAGGAAAAAGATTGAAGTTTGAAAGCTACTTAATTTTTTTTAACTTTTAGACCAAACTTGGTTGAGTGCCTATAAAATTCACAACCTGAGATGTGAATGAAGTCATGTTGCCCAAAAGCTTTTCTTATTCGATTGAGAAATATCTTTGTTACATCCTAAGATGAAAAAAAACATTTAATTATTAACTCTTGATTCGCGTAAGGAATGCATATGGTTAGGCCAATTCTAGGCTTTGGAAAGTGTTTAAATGGGAAAGTTGCTGTTGTCACTGGAGCTGCCCGTGGAATTGGTCGTGCAACGGCGGTTGCTTTTGCTCGAGAAGGGGCACATGTGATTGGAATCGACATTTGCGGGTCGGTTTGTCCACGTTCCGGAGTCGATGCTTCCACTCCACAAGATTTGATTGAGACGGGTTTAGAGGTTAAAAAAGAGGGAAGCCGTTGGCTGAGTATGGAGCTTGATCAAAGAAATTTATCAGCTCTTAAAGAAGCTGTTTTGCATATAGAAAAAGAATTTGGGGGTGTGGATATCGTTTTTGCAAATGCGGGTATTCAAGAATTTAGGCCTTTGCTTGAAATGGATGATCGAGATTGGCAGACGCATATTGATGTGAATTTGACGGGTACAGCAAATGTCATTCGCACTTTTGCTCCTTATCTAATTAAAAGAGGAGGCGGACGGATTATTGTCACGACATCTACACAAGGTCGACATGGAACAAAGTACGGAGCAGCTTATTCAGCCTCTAAATGGGGGATCATTGGACTTATGAAATCCGCGGCAGAAGAATTGGGCGAGTATGGAATTACAGTGAACGCTGTTGTTCCCGGCTTAATTAATACACCTCTGACACGGCATGAGGAAAGGTACACGCAAATCTTGGAAGATGCTGGAAAAGAGCCGACGGGCAGCTTTGCTGATGAAAATATTGCTAAAAAAATCTTGGCCAATAAAACTCCACTTGGAGTTCCTTGGATTGAGCCAGAAGATGTTGCTCCAGTTGTCGTCTTCTTAGCCTCGGATGCTGCTCGCATGGTATCTGGAGCTACCTACGATGTGACTGCAGGGGATAGTGCACATTATTCTTGAATCATTCGGCAGCCTTTTACTTCAATCATTTTGAGATAGTGAAATTTCTTCAGAAATATTATATTTGACCGATTTAAAACTACAATTTCGTAAGACAATATGAGAAGCGTAGAAATTTCAAATGGCAGGGCGTATATTATTAGTTCGAATTATGACATTCCTTTTTATCACGAAAACGGCGATCCCAATAAATTAGTTTTAAAGGGAGCTTCTTTCAAAATTCATACAGGTTTGATGGCTAAGGCGATGTCTTTATTTGGCTTTGCATTAAAATTTCAGGCCATTGTTAATGGAGAGAGGCAAGTGATCTTTGTTAATAAACAAAGCTTTGCTAAGCATGTTGTCCGGTCTTATATCGTGCATGCCTCGAAAGAATTTTCAATAGGGATGATGCCAAAAGGACAATATGTGAGGTCGCTTGCAGAAAATTATTCTATTCCTATGTCAAAAATGATCAACATGATCGAAATTTTTGTACTGAAAAATTTTAGTACTTATAAAAAAAGCAGAGGGGCTTTTAAAGATTTGACCGTTTTTTACGAAGGAATGATTAAGATCTGTTTAGAAAAGGATAAAAATGAGAGTCCAAAAGATTAGAATAGAAGGGCCATGTCGACCCTGTATTATTAAAGCTTAATGGTAATCTCTTGTAGAATTTTTAGACCATCTTCTAAATGTTGCTCATGGATCAAAATTTCTATTCCCCCCTGGCTAAAACCAAGATGAGGAAGAATCCTACTTGCATCGTTTGATTTTAGAACGCAAAGGATATCTTCATTTTCGAAATGGGATTTGATCAAATTTGCCTGAACAATATCAAAAGTCCGATAGATGCAAACAAAATTATTCATAGTTATCAGCAATCCCTCTTCAACTTTTAATGTTTACAACAGATTTAATGAGCTGATATGTATCTTGAAACATCGCGTTTCTTTTGCTTTCATTGATTGAATCATTTCCTAATTTAACAAGCATTTCATACCATTGGTTTTTTTCATTATTTTCATTAGGATTTTTAAAAAGATAGAAAGCGAAATATCCTGATGATGCATTATCAAAATAGTTTCCAGTAAAAAGAAAAAATGATTCGCGCTCTTCCGCCAAAGAAATGTCGCTAAAGACTGTTGTTGTTCGCATCGCTTCTGCAGTTAAAATATCTTCAGCGGCACTTATCCCTTCATATTTCCCGCCTTTATTTTTTGGAGAGTTCGTAAAAGAAAAATGAAATTCTAAAGGTATTTGCCGATGTTTGCCAACAACTCGCGTATAATAGCGTGTGTACTCACAAGTCCACTTATTACTATCTGCAACAATGGAGTAACAGCCTTTTATCGAATAAACTTTATGGATAGCGTGCAAAGGAAATGAAATTAGGAAAAGAAAAGGAAGGATGAAAATGGAAAATTTCTTTATAAAATTCATTGAAAAAAGCATTTGCACCTCGTAACTGCTTTAGATAGGAAAACTTTTGAGTAAATTTAAAAGTAGCCTATTCTACATTTGAAATTGTTTCAATTATTATTTAGTGAAAGCTCATTTTGCGCAATCTGAAAGAAAATTTTCTTGAATAAAGGAATTCAAATTTACACAACCCGTCGCTTCCGATGCTGTCTCGTGATTGCATACAAAATCAACAGAAGCTTTAACGGCTCCACAGGAAGTATGGCTCATCACAAGAATAAGTTTAGCTTCGGCTACAGCAACTATATTCAATACAGTCAAAAACTTTAGGGCTTGCGACATTGCCTGCATTTCACGACTGCTAAAATCCCCATTTCAAGTTTGGGGTACTTATCTGGGAAGCTATATGTAATACTTTATCCCCTGTTAAAAGATCTGTAAAAACAATTGCGTCAACGGTGATGATAAGCGGAATGGTCAAAAACTACTTTATTGATCATCAAGCGAAGTTCTTAGGGATTTTGGCTTACTTGGTTACCACATGAACACCTAAAGCCAATAGTGGAATCTTTTGATGAACCAATTTTTTACTAGCTGAGTCAAAATACAGTAGGCCAATAAAATAGCAGCTAACCAATAAAAATAACTACCAGGCAATGCTGTTAATCCTATGCTAGTTCCAATGAAAGAATAAGGAATAAGTATTCCAATAGCCATAATCACAACAGTACTTAAGAGTAATGGAAAAGAGGCTAGGCTTTGTATAAATGGGATTTTTTGTGTGCGGATCATATGAACGATGAGTGTTTGAGATAACAATCCTTCAATAAACCAACCCGTTTGAAAAATAGCCTGATTTTCGACAGTATTAGCTGCAAATACAAACCACATGACAGCAAAGGTCACATAATCAAATATCGAACTAATTGGGCCAATGAAAATCATGAATTTAGCAATGCCCTGTGGATCCCATTTACGTGGTTTAATGAGAAATTCCTCATCTACACAATCAAAAGGAATGGTTGTTTGAGAAAAATCATATAATAGATTTTGAAGCAAAATTTGTACGGATAGCATAGGTAAAAATGGCAGCAGTGCACTAGCTCCAAGCACACTAAATACGTTTCCAAAATTAGAGCTTAAAGCCATTTTGATATATTTGATAATATTTCCAAAAGTTTTGCGTCCCTCAATTACACCATCTGCTAAAAACATGAGATTTTTTTCAAGCATGATGATATCAGCAGATTCTTTGGCAATATCCACAGCAGTATCTACTGAAATGCCAATATCAGCCTCGCGAAGGGCTGGAGCATCATTAATTCCATCCCCCAGAAAACCCACTGTGTGACCATTTGATTTGAGGGTAGAGACCACTCTTGATTTTTGTAGAGGGGTTAATTTTGCAAAGACCGTCGTTTTCTCAACGGCAATCTTTAATTCCTCCTCACTGAGTTTATCAATTTGACTTCCCAGTAGGGTGCCTTCATTCACTAAATTGACCCATTTGCAAATTTTTTGGGTGACTAATTCATTATCTCCGGTCAATATCTTGACATTCACTCCATACGTATTCAAATAAGCAATCGCTTTTTGTGCTGAGAGCTTAGGAGGATCAAGAAATGCTAAAAAGCCCATAAAAACAAGGTCTTGTTCATCACCAACTTTATATTCTTTATTTATTACAACAGGGAATTCCCCGTAGGAAACTCCGAGCACGCGCAGGCCATCACCACTCAAATCGTTTTTAATAGAATCTATTTTTTCTTTGACTTCAGCAGTGATGGGCACTTTAGAGCCATTCATTCTAACTGTATTACAAATGGCTAGAGTTTTTTCTACTGCCCCTTTACAAACTAACAGTTGTGTTTCTGGATCTTTTTGCACGACAACAGACATTCACGACGAGCAAAGTCAAAAGGAATTTCATCAACTTTTCGGAAATTCTTATTGAGATTTATTTTTTTTTCTATTTCGGTATGCTGTAGAACCGCCACATCTAAAAGATTTTTTAATCCTGTCTGATAGAAACTATTTAGGTAGCCATAGAAAAGCACTTCTTCATTTTCATTTCCTTCTGCATCTAGATGCTGTTCAAGAATAATGTGATCTTGAGTCAACGTTCCTGTTTTATCTGTGCATAAAATATCCATGGCCCCAAAATTTTGTATGGAATTCAATCGTTTTACCACTACCTTACTGCGTGACATTTGGACAGCCCCTCTTGCCAAGTTTGCGGTTACAATCATTGGCAACATTTCGGGGGTTAGACCAATCGCAATGGCGAGAGAAAAAAGTAAGGCTTCTAGCCATTCCCCCTTGGTTAAGCCGTTGAGAAGAAAGACGCAGGGAACCATGACAAATATAAATTTTATTAATAACCAGGTGACTTTGTTAATTCCTAGGTCAAAGCTCGTTAAAGGGGCTTTCTCTGTGATGTTTGCAGACAATGTTCCTAAGTATGTATTTTGATTAGTCTTCAGAACAATGGCTGTGGCGGAGCCATTAAGGACGTTAGTTCCCATAAAACAGAGGTTTGGCATTTCTAGCGGGTTAGCTGCGTCTTCTTTGGGCTTTAAAGCTCCATCTTTTTCCACAGGAAATGATTCTCCAGTTAGGGAAGACTGACTAATATATAATTCTTTGGCAGCAATTAACCGTAAGTCAGCGGGAACCATATCTCCTGCAGAGAGATGAATAATGTCACCAGGAACAATGGATTTCATATTGATTTCATAGCTTTTTGTTTCGGAGTCGGGAGATGGGCGCCGAAGGACTGTTGCTTTTGTACTGACTAAGGCTTTAAGTTTTTCCGCCGCTTTATTAGATCGATATTCCTGTATGAACCGCATTAAAACACTGATAATGACCATAAATGTAATGATGACTACAGAATCGTATTGCTTGAGAAAGAATGAAACAACACCCAAAAAATCATTAAAACAACAAAAGGATTTTTAAAGTTACCGAGCATTAGAGAGTACCAAGTCGGAGGCCTTTCATGGACAATTTCATTAGCACCATATTTCAGCAATCGTTCTTCAGCTTCCTTTTGAACTAGTCCGGTTATCGAGCTTTCCAGTTCTTTGTAAATATCTTCCAAAGAAACCTTGGAATAGGCGAGAAGGATCGATGAAATTTTTTTATCCGTTTCTTGAACCGTATTATGTGTTGTAAAAAAAAGAGACTTCAATGAATGAATCATTTCTTGCAACTTCATATCCGTTCCTTTTCAGTAAACAATGATAAAAAAAATATTGTGATAAATGAAAAATATTGCCAGCGTATGAACATGTCCTAATCGTCATTAAAATTGATGCGATATAAAATGCATCATTTAATAGCAGGCTTATTCTTGCATTCAAAGATTGTGGAATGCACATTTTTTTCTTCAAACAAATAATTTTTGGCTTTTTCAAGCGAGTAGATTAACTTTTTTCAGGTTTTCGATTGGCTTGGACTGCCTGTAAATTTTCTGAATCTGCAGTTTGGAAAAAAGAAACTTCGGCTGTGCTGATATCATACATTGCTCCCACAAGAGCGATTTTGCCTTGTGTGATCATGTCATTTAAAATCGAACTATTTTTACGAATCTCTTGCATGGTTTGTAGAACATTTTGGTAGGAAATTTCATTTAGATATTCTTCTTTTTTTTGTGGATTCCAGTTAGTAAAATCTTTGCAATCATTAAGATTTATGGACTTTTGAATTTCAACAATCAAGGAATCCAAATTGACACAACCCGTCGCTTCCGATGCTGTCTTGTGGTTGCATACAAAATCAACAGAAGCTTTAACGGCTCCACAGGAAGTATGGCCCATCACAAGAATTAGCTTAGCTCCGGCTACTGCACAACTATACTCAATACTGCCTAAAACTTTAGGGCTTGCGACATTACCGGCTATTCGTACACTGAAAATATCTCCTATGCTCAAATCAAAGATTAATTCGACTGGAGAGCGGGAATCAATACAACTTAAAATGACTGCCATGGGGAATTGTCCTCGAGAAGTTGCATTGAGTTGTCGGTCTAAATTGCGTGTAAGCCGAGTGCCTTCACGAAAACGTAAATTGCCATCCTGAAGAATTTCTAGAATACGTTTTGGTGTTAAATTTTCCTGCATTTCGCGACTGCTAAAATCCACATATTGGATGCGGTCTTCTAGCTGAGGGTATTTATCTTTGAATCCAAGGAGACTAACCACAACTTTATGCGTGTTTGCTGTTGTACTCTGGAAATCTGTGATTAAATCCAAAATATCAGGATCTATGTAGTCCGTATTGTTGGCATCAATCAAAACATGTCCTCCGGCAGGAACATTTTTTAATGTTGTTTCGAGAGACGCTCGATTGAAAAAACTCACTTGGTTGGGAAGTTCAATATGTAAAACTTCATCTCCTGTTGCGTGTTTTTCCATCGTTTTTTTAATGGGACGCCTGATATTGCTGTGTAAGATGAAACAAATGGAAGTTGCTAAACCAATCAAGACCCCGATTAAAAGGTCTGTAAAAACAATTGCGCCAACGGTGATGATAAATGGAAGAAATTGATTTTTTCCTTCTTTCCACATTTGCATCAAAATAACAGGGCTAGCAAGCTTCAACCCTGTAATTAATAAGATAGCGGCTAAAGCTGACAGGGGGATTTGGTTTAACACGTTTGGAATGAGTATGACGCTGCCTAAGATCAAAAAACCATGCCAAATGGTGCTAAGCTTTGTTTTTCCACCCGCATTGATATTGACCGAACTGCGCACAATGACACTTGTAACTGGTAATGCTCCGATTAACCCTGCCACAATATTACCAAACCCTTGTGCTAGAAGCTCCCGATTTGGGGGGCTGATACGTTGCATGGGATCGATCTTATCCACAGCCTCTAAATTGAGGAGGGTCTCCAGAGAGGCAACTACAGCAATTGTTATTGCTGCCATGTATACAGCAGAATTTTTTAAAATATTCCAGTCTGGAAACGTCAAAAAATTGAAAAAATCCTGCGTGGATTTTGCTACGGGGACTTGAACCAGGTGGGTGGTGTCGAGTGCCCAATAGCCATCGTACTGTCTGAATAATAAATTAGCTAAAACACTTAAAACAATCACAACCAAAGGCGCAGGAATTAATGATTTCTTTAAAATATGAAAATTATCCCAGAATACTAGTAAAAAAATTGAAAGCATGCCAATTAAGGCTGCTCCTGGATGAATATCAAAAAAAGTCTCGATAATTTCTGTAAAAGTGTTCTGGTTGTCTGCTTGAAAAAAAGATTTATTTCCGAGGGGATCGACATCGTGACCCATGACGTGGGGGATTTGTTTCAAGATTAGGATGACCCCAATCGCCCAGAGCAAGCCTTTAATGACACTCGAGGGAAAAAAAACGGCAATAAAACCCAGCTGGCTAATACTTAGAATAATTTGAATAATTCCTGCTAAAACAACGGCAGCGAGGAAAGCTTCAAAAGAGCCTAGATGATGGATCTGAGCAGCAACTATAGCTGTTAATCCTGCAGCTGGACCACTTACACTCGTGCTCGATCCACTGATGAAACCGACAATAATCCCCCCGATAATTCCAGCTAAGATGCCAGAGAAAAGAGGGGCGTTTGATGCCAAGGCAACACCCAAACATAAAGGGAGCGCGACCAGAAAAACGACAAGACCTGCAATTAAGTCATAAGAAACTGTTTTAGAGAGAGAATGATTTGCCATCATTGAAGAAATTCCTCATGCCGATAATTCAAATAGATCAATTTTTCATAAATAATTATTTAAAACCTATTTGTCTACACCATTTTTTTATGAAGACTTTTTTATTGGGAACTTTTGTATCAAAAAGATCGTTTTGCGTCAGATATTTGCGTTTTAGTGACAAACATACTAGCACAAAATAAGGGTGCTTTATGTGAATCCATGTTTTGAGCAAATTTTGGGTGCAACAAGAGCCATTTTTAACCCTTTTGAACAAGTTTTTTTTGATGGTTCACCTCATTATGGAAATGCTCATTAACATTATTCAGGAGAGGAAGAATAAAAAAGGTGCTGAAGAAGCTATAAAAATACAGGCAAATCAAAGTGGTACACTTAAGGGTGTGTTTGCCATTTATTAAAACTGTTGAGTGTGAATTAAGAGAATAACATGAAGGATGACGATGAGTGGCAAAAAGTATGGAAATCAAATGTATAATTTCTGTTTTAAAGAACACAAGAAAAAGACATCCAAAAATTTTGATTGTCAAAAGTTAAAACTTTGCAGTAAGCTACCCTCTCGAAACTTTACAACTAAATTAATGCGAAATTCATGAATGATTCAAAGTTAGATAAAACCCATGCAATCATCGACTATTGGAGAAATTCATTAGCAGATGCAGACAGAATAAGTCTTTCAGCCAAAGATATGGATCAGGCGGAAATATTCCCCTTAAATGAACTTTTAAGTGGGCATCTCTCACGAGAAAAAATTCAACATTTTTTTGAAGAGGCAGAAAAAAGAGCTCGCGACAAACCAAAATATTCATCGAAAAAATTTCCTTTTACTGATGATGATTTCGAAATAAAACAATTACAAGTCATTATAGCGCCCTATGTTGCCGTAAAGAATTATAGGCATGGCCAACAGATTGTAGGTGAATATCGGACGGATAAAATATTTCCACTTTGGATGATGGCAAATCTTAATCGAGAAGGTATTTTGACAGTGGATGAGGGGAGTGTTTATCCATGGATCGATAGAAGATGTCTAGCTCCTCCAGAAGAATGTGGTAGAGGGTTGGGATATCCGATTCTTGGTGACGTTTCTGATGCAGATGCGTTTTATGCCAAACATGCGGTTTCACTTGATACGACATTGGAATGGCGAACATTCTTTTCTTACGCAAATAATTTATTATTTTCTCTATGCGATGGATCTGTTTTTTCGAAACAAGATTATACATTGACTGAAAAAAGTTTTGTGCTACCAAAAAATAGCATTGCAGAACCATCTCAAAACATTATTGCTACTTATGATCAATATCTTTTAACTCGTAAGACCATTCCTGCATTACTGAAAAAGTTTTCTTCGTTTAGCGACGAACCTTATTGTGACGATTTATCCCCCAAAGAACGTTTTATGGCGAGTTGTGAACATTTGGGACAAATGCAGATGGGCTATCCTCTATCCGCTTCTCAACGTGAGAGCATTAGCTATTTTTCTGATCCAGAACGTAATGAAATCGTGACTATTCATGGTCCTCCTGGTACAGGAAAAACAACTTTACTCCAAAGTATTATTGCTTCCAACTGGGTCGAATGCGCGTTAGAAAAAAAGAATCCTCCAATTCAAGTTGCAACTTCGACCAACAATCTTGCCGTTACTAATATTTTAGATCGTTTGAATGAAGCTGGAAAAGAAACGATTCGATGGCTGCCTAACTTCCACACTTATGGGCTTTATCTAGCCCCAAGCCATCAAATAGAACAAGCTAAGAAAAATAATTATGAGTTTCGTTTACGAAGGAAAAATTCGGGTTCAATTGCAGAATTTTACAATGCAGACTATAGAGATTATGCAACGCGGTATTTTTTAGAAAAATTTAATAACCATTATCTAAAATCAGAATCGAGTTTAAGGAATTGTCAGGAATTTATTCATCACGAATTGCTTTTAAAAAATACTTTACTTCGAAATTGTATTCGTTGTGTCAATGATTTTCACAGTTTGGAGAAATTACTAAGCCATCGTTATGATCGATTAGAAGCCATTGAAGAGTTGTTTATCGAAAACAACCGCGCTATTTTGGAAATAGAAGAAGAATTAAAAAGTCTTAAACAGCTTGCGGTTAGCTGGTTTTCATTCAAAATCAAAGATCTCAAATGGTTATGCTTATTTTCTTGGATACCATTTATCAAACAACTTTTAATGGATCGCATTCGACTTTTTACATTGCAGCATGATCTATTTCAAAGTAGAAACTTCAACATTGATGACGTCGAAAAAGTCATTGAAGACCGAATGAGCTCTCATGCTTCGCTGTTAAAGCAGTTGGAAAAAGACAAAGAGGTTTTGCAGTCGGATAAAGAATTGTTCGCAAAATTATATGGTGAAAAAGTAAAGCTGGAAGAACAATTAGGGTTTAACCTCAATACGGATAATGCATCAGATTTTACGGATAATTCGAACGTGCTTTGTCAAATGGATCAAACTCTTCGATATGACCTATTTGTTTTGGCAACGCATTATTGGGAAGCTCAGTGGTTACAGGAAAGTGGAAAATTAGATCAGCTTGATTACCATCGTGATGACAGAGAAAAATATTGGCGTATTCAGGCGATGTTAACGCCTTGCTTTGTGACTACATTGCATTCTGGTCCAGGTTTTTTTCAATACAAAACGAATTTTCAGCTATTTGAAACCTTAGAAGATGTGATTGATCTGCTTATTATCGATGAAGCCGGGCAAGTGATGCCGGCCATTGCTGGTGGGATGATTTCCATTGCAAAAAGATTACTATTAGTTGGAGATGCCAAACAGATTGAGCCTATTTTTTCAATCAGTGAAAAAATGGATTTTTCAAATACAAAAAAATACGGTCTATGTACTAATGTTGATGAATATCATTCTTTAAAAACTAGCGGTATTTTGTGTTCGGGCGATGCTGCTACTGGACACGCATATGGTAATCTCATCACTGTCGGTCAGAGAAAATCAAAATATCACTTAAAGGAAGATCCTGTTCCAGGCTTATTTCTTAAGGAGCATCGTCGTTGTGCCAAGGAAATCATCAGCTATTGCAACGAACTCTGTTATAACAATCAGCTAATTCCAATGACCAACCAGCAATTTTCACATTACCCTCCAATGGGATACCTACATGTAAAAGGTCGAGAAAAAAAATCGGGACGAGCCGTTCTAATCCTGAAGAAGCTTTAAAAATCGTGCAGTGGATTCAAGAAAATCAAGTGAAAATATTATCGATGTGTCGTGAGGATTCTAAAAAAAATGAAAAAATTAATTTGAGTGATTGCATTGGAATTGTAACTCCTTTTGCTGCGCAGGGGAACGAGATTCGTTCGACGCTTTATGCACATGGATTAAAAATTGACAAAGTTGGAACAATTCATTCTTTACAAGGTGCAGAACGGCCAATTATTATTTTTTCATCGGTGTATACTACTTTTGAAGGGCAAGGGACCTTCTTCTTTGATCGATCAGTGAACATGTTGAATGTGGCGGTATCCCGGGCGAAGAGGTCATTTTTAGTTTTCGGCGATATGGACATCTTTGATGCATCCAAGCCCAGCCAACCCTCAGGTCTGTTGGCACGATATCTCTTTGCTCGGAACGAAAATAAAATTTATACAAGCCAATGTAAAATGGAATAGCATGAATTAGTCATGGTATGTTCAATGTGATTTGTGAAGCGTTCGTTTTTGCTCAATTCATTGATTCAGCAGCAACAGATTCTCATTTAGTTTTTCGTGTAAAAAGTTTATGCTTGTGTATCTTAAAAAATTTTGTAAGTTTTATTTAATGCTGTTAACGACAAAAAACTTAGGTAGTGTTTCTTAACTAATCTCTTTGTTGGAAATAAAAATGGCTTATATCCTTTCTCTTGCGACCGAGTCTCCCGATTACTGCTTTCAGCAAGAAGTTATTGCCGAAAATATGGTAAAAGGACTTCGTTTGTCTTCTGAACAGTCAGAAAACTTGAGAAGGCTTTATCGCAATTCTGATATTCAGACACGTTATTCTGTCATGCACAATTTCGATTCTCTTTATAAAGAACCTACATCGAAACAACGCAATGAGATTTATAAAGAAGAAGCTCCTAAACTTGCTATAAAAGCTGCTAAAAAGGCTTTGGTGGCTTGGCAAAAAAATCCTCTTGAAATCACTCATGTTATCTCCGTCTCGTGCACAGGTATGATGGCTCCTGGAATTGAATATTATTTAATCAAAGAGCTAGGGCTTCGACCTTCGGTCGGACGTGTAGGTGTCAATTTTATGGGATGTTTTGGGGCTTTTAATGGTATCTCAGTGGCTAAAGCGCTGGCGAAAGAAAACCCTAAGCATCGCATATTGCTTGTTTGTACGGAGCTTTGTTCGTTACATGCGCAAACAGACCTTTCTTCAGATACTCTCTTGGCCAATGCACTATTTGCTGATGGAGCGGCTGCATGTATTGTAGGTGGGGAGGCATCCGAAAATTATCTTTGGGAAATAGTCGAGCGCTCTTCTCTTGTATTGGCTGATTCCGATCATGCCATGTCGTGGGAAGTAGGAAATAGTGGGTATTTTATGAAGCTTTCGTCGAGAGTTCCTGTGTTCATAAAAAAGCACATTGTTGAGTTTGCCAATGGGCTTTTGAAGCAAAATTGTTCTTTCGAAGAGTGCCACTGGGCCATTCATCCCGGAGGAAAGGCCATTATTCAGGCCATTGAAAAAGAATGTGATCTTCTCCCTGGTCAAACAACAAGTTCTTGGGAAACTCTTAAGCTTTATGGAAATATGTCTAGCGCTACTTTTTTATTTGTCCTAGAAAAATCTTTGAAAAATCGCCAGAAATGGACCGTTGGGATTGGATTTGGTCCCGGACTTTCTATAGAAGGCCTACTTATGAGATCTTAAAATGTTCTTTTCTAAAAGATCGATGGAACTAGAACTGATTGATTTGGGGCCATCCCATTATTCTTCGGAAGAATATCGAGATTGTTTGGATAAGCTAAACAAGGTCGGGAAATATTTAGGAGGGGACCATGCTAGTTTTTGTGCCATGCAACAACTATCTTTTTCTCCCGCGTCCATTCTCGATGTTGGCTGTGGAGGTGGGGGTTTTACGCAAAAATTGGGACGTTTTTACAAGGAAGCGACTGTTAGAGGAATTGATATCTCTCATGAGGCTATTATATCTGCACAAGAACATAATAGATGCCCAAATGTTGTCTTTGAATGTCGTAATCTGAGTGAAATACCAACAAAAAGCTATGATATTGTGATTTCTACGCTTGTTTGTCACCATCTCTCCGATGCAGACTTAATTGCATTTCTTAAAGAATGCTTACGTGTGGCTAAACAAAAAGTGATTGTTAACGATCTTCATCGGCATCCTCTTGCTTGGTTGGGATTTTCACTCTTAGCGCCAATCCTTTTTAAAAATCGTTTAATCACTCACGATGGATCTCTTTCTGTTAAAAGAGCTTTCAAACGAAAAGATTGGAGATATTATTTACAGGTACTTCAAGTTCAAGGTCATCTTTCATGGTATTGGCCCTTTCGATGGATTTTGACAATGGATGCACAATGAAGAAAATTATTATTGTAGGGGGAGGTGTTGCAGGATTAAGCGCTCTAAATAGACTCATCGATCTTGGGATTTCTGCAACATTGATTGAGGCTGGAAGCTATCCCTCCCATAAGATATGTGGTGAATTTTTTTCTCCTGAATGTTTGCCCATTTTAAATAAATGGAATCTTGCACCAGCTAAAAAAATTGAGTGCGTTTCTTTTGTGACAGATAGGCATACTCTGTCCTTTTCTCTACCTATTCATGCAAGAAGCCAATCTCGCTTTGATTTTGATCAAAGCCTTGTGAGGAGAGCGGAAGAAAAGGGAGCCAAAATCCTCACGAAGACAAAAGTCAAGGATATTGGAAGGAGCTCCATCGTTTTGGATAGTGGAGAAGAGCTTTCTTACAGTGATCTGTTGATAAGTTCTGGACGTTTTTTCGGAGCTTCTTCTATTCCTTGCTACATCGGTATCAAGGGGCATATGAAAGGCATAGAAATAAAGAATGGTTTAGAAATGTATCCATTTTCAGGAGGCTATGCTGGACTTTCTTCCATTGATGACGATTATTCCAATTTCACATGTCTAATGTCTATGAATATGCATCGTAAAGAGGATCTCCTTCAGAAGCTTTTTGAAATGGCCCCTCATTTACAACGTCGATTGCAAAATGGACATCTCGCATTTGATAACTGGATGACATGTCAAATCCCTGCTTTTGGCATAAAAAAAACACCCCAGTGGGCTAATACTTATTTTATAGGGGATGCAGCCGGGACGATTCCTCCAGCTTCGGGCTTAGGGCTTTCTATTGCCATTACGTCAGGTTATATGGCTGCCGACTACGCCGCACGCGGCGATAGCTTGGGATTCCAAAATGCCTGGTATACTAAATATAAGGAGGTGTTTACTTATGGGCATCTATTACATCGATTATTGACCACTCCTTTAGCATTTCGTTTTGTTGCCTCAATCGCAAGATTATTCCCCTCATTACCTCTGATTTTATTTGAGAAAACTCGATTTTTAAGCAAAGAAGATTAGATATTATTTTAATCTTTTTCCTGCTGCACTCTTCAAAAAGTTTTCCAAACCAATAATTGTAGTTTCATCGCGGTAGACGAGGTGTTTCTGCATTGCAATGCATTTACGCATGTGCGAGCGTTCTTCAGGGTGACGTCCCAGAGAAACGGCACGTGCTATATAGTCATCTTCTGACTTAGCGATGCAATCACTCATACCCATCAAAGAGAGAATGGCTGTTGTATGCCGTGAACGCATCAATAAACCTGGAAGGGTCACAATTGGCAAGTTATGGGCAAGAGATTCTAGGGATGAATTGCAGCCTGACCAGCCTACACTATCTAGAAATATGTCCATTAAATGTGTAACATCTTCAAACTCTTTACCATTCAGTTTTGGCAAAAAGACACAATAGTCGTTCGCACGTAGACCAAAACGTGCAAAAGTTTTCTCTAGGCGATTGCGAAATTGATGTGCGATCATGGGCATACTTTCAACGAAAACAAGTTGTGCATTTGGCACATCGCGCACGATCTTCGCAAATATTTCATCATTGCAAGGATGGTATTTAATGGGTACTTGACAGCACCAATAGAGAATGGCTTCTTCACGTAAACCAAAGTCTGTGCGTGAGCGTTTCTCGTAGGTAATGGTGGGCGGATCATAATAAATGGACAAATTAGGAAGACGAATAAGTTTTTCCGTATAGTTGTCATCTCCATGAGGAGGTTCCATAAGCACCGAACTAAGGAAATAATCAATTGTTTGTAGCCCTGAGGTATCAGGATGTCCCCACGACGTACATTGCACGGGAGCTAGTCTCAATGCAGCAAGACGCATAGTCATGGAGTCCATACCAATCTCAGGAAAGATGAGAATATCGAGCTTATCCTCTTTAATACTGGCACAGTATTCTTTGAGTGTTTTAGGCCCCACTGTGAGGCGTTCCAAGTATGTGCGGGCTTCCTCTGTAACTTTATCACACTCACCGCTTGTATGGTAGCCAAAGAGTGCAAAATATTTGTGATTGATTTGTTTAATCCAGCCCTGGATATGCGTTTTCCAATTCGAATGGAATTTAAAGAAGCCAGAGACAATTCCTACGCGGATACGTTTATCGGAAGAATGCTTGATAAAAGGATGCTCTAGTTCCCATTTAGGAAAACGTGCGGCGACGAATTTCGCAATGATGTCTCCGTAAATGGTTTGTAATAGTCGATCATCTTCTCCCTGGTATGCCAGTAAAAATGGTTGACTTAATCCAACACAAAACATGGCTTGTGACAGTTCCTCGGCTGTTGATTCCATGCATAGATCGTGTAGTTCGAGGAGCTCTTGCTCATATCTTGTGCGTACAAGAGTAATTTCCTCTTCGTTTTCATAAATAAAGGGAAGATGGGCAAAACAGAGAATAAAGCGTGCTGCGATGTGATTTGGATGAATTGTAAGAATGCGTTCGCAAATGGCTACAACTTCTTCGTTCCGATGAATTTGAAATAAACAAATGCCTAAATTTAGAAGGGCTTCTAAGTGAGAGGGAGCCTGGCTGATTACTTTGCGAAGTAACTGCTCGGCGGCATCGAAGTCTTTAAGTCGCAACATCCCTATACCAAGATTATATAATCCCTCAATGTGATCTGGATAAAGTGTAAGTAAATGTTGTAAGGGGATGAGGCTTTTGTCAATTCTGCCAAGCGATAGAAGGGCAACACCCGAACTAAGTAGCGCTGCAGGGTAATCTGCATTTAAAGCTAAGGCTTTATTGGCTGTTGTAAGGGCCTCTTCAAATTGTTTCGTTTGAAGAAGAGTCGCTGCCAAGTTCGCATGATGAAGGGGATTGTTAGGATCTAAACGAACAGCCTCGGTAAAATGCTGAATGGCAATTCCAGGATGATTATTTTGAATGGCAATGAGTCCGAGAAAACTATGTGGTACAGGATTCAATGGGTTTGCCAGAACAATCATTTCAAAGAGTTCTTTGGCTTTTTCTAACTTTCCAGCTTTGTGAGCTTCTATTGCCAAGGTTAAGATTTGTTGAATATCTGGATACAAGGAAAACTCGTGAAATTAAAGATTTTAAAATAAAAATTCAGCGTAAATCAACCATATAAACTTTTCAAGCCTTAGTCAAATATGTTATTCTTGAATTATGGATGAACAATTAAAAATTGATGTCACACTTGTGCGCCGTTTGGTGGCCACTCAGTTTCCGCAATGGAAGACCTATTCTATTAGGCCTGTTACACTCAGTGGATGGGATAATAGAATCTTTCACTTGGGGGAAAATATGCTTGTGCGTTTACCAAGCGCTGTGAGCTATGCTATGCAGGTGGAAAAGGAGCAGCATTGGTTGCCCAAACTGGCCTCGTGTCTTCCCCTTCCAATTCCCGTCCCATTAGCACTTGGAGAGCCCACAGATGATTATCCATGGAAGTGGTCCATCTACAATTGGTTTGAAGGCGATACCGCTGCATCTGCACATATAACGGATCTTTGTGGCTTTGCTGCTAGCCTTGCTCAATTCCTCCTAGCTTTACAATGTATTGAACAGAAGGGGGGTCCTCTGGCAGGGCTCCATAGCTTTTATCGAGGAGGATCGCTAGCGATCTACGATGTCGAAACTCGGAAGGCGATCATCTCCTTAAAAGGGAAGATCGATATCAATGCTGCACTTGATGTGTGGGAGACGGCGCTTGCGACTCGATGGCATCGTCCGCCAGTCTGGGTCCACGGTGATGTGAGTGCAGGAAATTTGTTAGTGAAAAATGGGCAATTGAGCGCCGTTATCGATTTTGGACAGCTCTCGGTTGGTGATCCTGCCTGTGATTTGGCAATTGCCTGGACCTTATTTGAAGGTGAAAGTCGTGAAGCTTTCCGCACAATGCTTCCACTCGATTCCGAAACATGGGCACGCGGTCGTGCTTGGGTTCTATGGAAAGCTTTGATCGTTGCATCCGGCCTCACGCGCACAAATGCTATCGAAGGCGAGCAATGTTGGCATATCATAGAAGAAGTACTTGAGGATCATAAGCACAAAACGTGAATATTAGTTTCCCTTTACACTAGGAAAAATTCGGGAATCTCCTTATGATTTCACGACAGAAGTAAAAGACGTAGGATAAGTCAGATGAAAATTGTTGTGGATAATCAAATCGTAAAATTTTTGGCTCATGATACCGCCAAAATCGTCAAAGATCCCTTTCTATCCAGTTCGGGCAATTATATCCATTTTGGATGGTCTTCTTTGCTTGAATATCTAGAGCTTGGATCCATATTTTCAAGTCTTCCTGTATTCGACCAAACTCAACCTGTTTTCAAGGCATGTATTTCGGTTTTGTTCGGCAATGAAGCAAAAGAAATTTTATATATGTATGATCGTCTTTTTGCAGAAAATCTGAGTCAAATCCAGGATCTTCCATCAATTAAAGCTGCTTTCCTCCTTCAAAAAATGCAAGAACAGCGTCAAAAATCTTCTTTTCCAGAAGTGGAGAAATTACTTTTACCAACTTTAGCTTCATATGAAGTTGCATTAAGGGAGAATACTTCTCGCACGATGCGCGATCTAATTCTCTATCTCGCATGGGATCGTATGTGTGTATGTATGGCCCATTTGTTTGATCACCAATCTACCGATCCTAATTGCATTCAAGGGATGCAAGTTTTAAAAGAATGTTTGATCGAATCCTATCAACATATTGCTCAACAAGGGCAGACAGTTCCTGGTATTTATCGGATGATAGAGTCTCTTTTTTTTTACGAAATGCGAGACGAGAACTTACAGAAGCACACTTCCGCGGAGTGGTCAACATTAAATCATAGCTTTCGAGCTCTGAAAGCACAAGATGCGTTGATGGACTTTTTTTATATTGATGACGCTATTATTGCTCGGGAGAACCTGCACACGGAAGAAGAGGCTTTCACGTATTATCTAACCTTGGATTCTGCCGATAAAGTCAATGCTCGGCTTGCTTTAGCTCAATGTATAATGAATAAATTGAATTCTGAATTTCCTAGCTGGGGCTATGTTTTGAGACCAATAAATCCCGAATTTCTCCATATTGTCTCCTAACTTGCTTTGGCTCTTTAAGGCATCCGCCATTTCATATAATATGATATCTATGAAGACATTTATCACCGATCAAGAACTCGATGCATGGCTTGCAAGTCATGATTATTTCGAAGACGGATATATTTTGCGTGTTGATTTCCAACCATTAAAAATCAATGTAGGTTATACTGTAAAAGGGAATTATAAAGCGTATTCTGAACAGGAGATTGTGGCATTCCAACTCATCCCCGGCAAAATCTTAGAATGGACTTGTCTTCATGAGGATTTTACTCCTTCCCAAAAATATATCATTGATTCCATTCAACCATTAGCATTCCAAGGAGGCATAGGGTTAAAAGTGCCTGGAATATTGACGCTTTTAACTGACCGCTTGACTATTACTGAACCAGAGATTATTAAGACAACGTTTCAACCTTGGCTAAGTGATCGTGAAATCTTCGTTTCTTTTGAGATGCATCAAATTCCAAAACCAATTTTTTGGAAACAAAAGCTTGATGCATTAGGCTATCCAATCATTTTTCGCTATTATGCAGGGCCTGCTATGCATTCAGAGGAACTTCCTTATCCTGATTACACTGGGTATTTCATTCAAATAGCCGATAGAATAGCTGAATCTTCAGAAGGTATCTTTATTCAACATTTATCAAAGGAAGAAGAGGTTATTTCATTTCATTTTGTAAATATGGATGAAAAGCTACAAAACGTGTGGAGTGCCTTAATGAGCATTTTTTCGGACCTTTCTTTTGTTAAAATACAATCAGGCAATTGCGAATTTTCAGGCCTAGAATGGAAAAAATTATTGGAGGGTCATCTCACAGAACAAGAAGGCTTAATAATCGATTGTATTTCAGATACACATGGCCAACATGAAAAACTTCAACTTCCAGGTGGTGATATTCTCATTCATGCGGGTGATTGCACATCTAATGGTGAACTAGATGAGGCTTTGGAGTTTTTAGATTGGTATAAAGCGCAAAATTATGCGTATCGAATATTGGTTGCTGGTAATCATGATTTTATTTTCGAATTGATACCAGAGTTGATGGATGAAGAATGTAAAAAACGCAATATTATCCTTTTAAATGACTCAGGATGTGAAATAGAGGGTATTAAAATATGGGGAAGTCCCGTCCAACCTTGGTTTTGTGATTGGGCATTTAATCGTCAGAGAGGTTCTGATATCAAAAAACATTGGAATTTGATCCCAAAAAATACAGAAATTTTGATTACTCACGGTCCTCCCTATAAAGTTCAGGACGAAGTTAAAAGTAAGGATGAATTTACCGCTCACGTTGGTTGCGAAGACTTATATGAAAAAATTGTTCAAATGAAAATAAAACTCCATATTTTTGGACATGTGCATGAGGGCGCCGGATATGTTGCCCTCGATGGTCGAATTTTTGTTAATGCTTCATCTTTAGACAGCATGTACAAGCATAGAGATCCTGGATATATAAGAGTTGTTAAAAAGGAACATGATTATTCTGTATTAACAGCGTAGCTAATGAAATTCTTTAGAACTTAAAAAGAACTGAATGGATAATCCACCTTCAACTCGCAACGGGCTCTGTTGATTGCTAAGCACAGCTTACTACCTATGAAGTCTGCTAATGCACCCACTTCATCAACTTTCGCAAAGCGTTGAATCAGTGAGCCAGGTCTAATGGTCTTAAAAAAAGTCATCTTCAATTTGCTTTTGAGTGATATTGCAACATCGGCTACAAGTTCTTCTGTTCCCTCAAAGTTTGTAAGACCAGGTATGGAATTGACAGTAACGCCTGTGCCTTTAGTCATTCCTAATGAATCATTTAGGTTGGAATGCTTACACTTGATTCGTTCCAGATAAAAATAATGCGACCTCAATTTTGACTTAATAAATTCCGAGGTTATTCGTGAGAATGAATCAAAAGGTACAGCGAACAACTTTCCTTCTATCAGCTGAATGTCCACTGGTTTAGACTATATCACCTCGTGAGCTATACCCAAATACCGGATGTTGAGCTTGATCACTCATGCCACTTTACCTTTCTTGGCAAAGTATGCTACATTCGCTAATAATGAAAATTTGACTTTCAGTTATACACAACGCAACATGATATCCCATGCTTAAGAGTATCCAAACGCTTTACCACACCTTTTTGTTTTATGGTGGTGTATTACTTTGTCCTTTTTCACCAGGAACTCTCGCCTGGAAATTATTTAAAAATAAAAAGGGAAAAATTCGATTAATGTCGAGGGATTTGATCTGTGATACTGAAACCCTCATAGCCTTGCCAAAAAGTGAGAACTCTCTTGATGAATTTACTACAGCATTTTCTCCTTTCATCCCTCTTCTGACGTTAAATGGATTTTCTTGGAAGTTACGCCGGAAAATTCTTACAGATGGACTTAGAAAAATTGACATAGATAAAGATTTCAAGTTCGATCTGCCTCTCAAAAAGGGAGATATCTACTGGGATGTTTTTGAAAGATTATTTCAAATTGGATTTGAATTGATTTTTGGGCGAGCAGCCACTTCACTAGAATTTGATGATATGTATCTAGGTATTCTAGATATCAATCGTCTGATTAAAAGACATACAGGTTCTCCTGACATTGGAGTCCGTTGGAAATTATATCATCGTGTTGTGATTCTTCTATCAGAAGAGAATAAAAAATTTATCTTTTCAGATTCGAATGAATTTAAAACCCTCAGTGAAATTGATCGAGTTTCGATTGTTGTGGAAGATCTTTTGACTAGCATTTGCATTCAATGCTCAGACTTAATCTGTCACCTACTTTTGCTCTATTCATCCTATCCAGAGGCTTTTAAAGCTAACTTGGATAATTGTATCCATGAAACTTTACGCCTATATCCTCTGACAGATATTTGGACAAGGAAACCTGAGGAAAGTGAAAGAGGCTGGATTGCGTCCCTCATCCAACTTAATCGAAGCGGATGGAGTGAACCAGATCATTTCAAACCTGAAAGATGGAATTTAGAGGATCATCCTCAATTGATATCCTGGGGGTTTGATTCCAGAAGTTGTCCTGCGAGTAGAATTGGTTACAACTTATCAAAGAAAATGATTCAAAAAGTTCTCCTAAATGAAAATATCTGGATTCTGCCTGCTTCAAATTTTAAACATAACAGAACCTTTTTAGAGGGTTGTCAAGTATGGATAGGGGAGGGGATGAAACCACCCTCATTAAAATGGAAATTCAAGGGGCAGTGGACCAATCAGTTTCATCAATGGATTTTTAGCCGTCTGCGTATGCTAGATCAAGGTGAATTATGGTGAAATTTCTCATTGGTAGTTTCTTGACTGCATAATTTTTGCATTTCTGATTGCACACATAAGCAAATTGAAGAGGGATAGTCAATTATTCGGAAGAAAGCATGTGTCTCGGAAACGTCAGTAATTTTTTAAATATTATCGGTTTTTTCTCCACCTCCTTCGACCCACAATAGCTCAATTAATTGTAATATTTTTCTGTAAGCATCTAGATCTTCCTGGTGGATGTCTTGTCTTAATCGAAGGACGGTTTGATCTTGTTGTGTGTCTGAATCTTTTTCCTGATTAATGATTCTATCCATGACTCGCTGGTGGGGATGTTGGATTTGATGTAATAATTTTTTCTCTTTAATCTTGCGCATCGTCTGTCTATATTCGACTAGTTGACTGTTTACAATATGTTTTTCCAACGCTGTTTTTGCTTTATTCTTTTTTTTGCCGAATTTTACTTCTTTTTTTGGATGTTTTCCTATTTTTACCCGTAAAAGCACTTCTTCTTCCTTTAATCCCATTTTGACCCGTTTATAAAGGGATGCTTTTTCATAATGAATGGTTGGGTCTCTTTTATTTGTAATAATTCCCTTGTTTTGGGGATTTTCAAAAGCTTTCATGGACTTCAAATTCCATCCAAAAAGGCGAATGAAAAAGGACATGAGTTTCCCTTTTTTAGCTGCGACGGCAGCTGCAAATGAACTAAAAGAAGATTCTGATAGCAGAGGGCCTTTATGCTGCATTTTATCATGTAGTTCTGCTGCAACTCCCCCACCCATAGAATGGCCATATAACATAATATTTTTAGAATTAACACCTTTGCTATGCAAATATTCAAGAAGCATTTCACCATCTTGCACCAAATCTTTCGTATTTTTGGCTCTTCCTTTGTGCCCCTTATTATCTAAAATTTGACTATCTCCAACACCACGATAATTAAAAGTTAAAACATGGGCATTGGTATCTTCTGCAAGCTTTTTTAAGGCATCTAAATGCTTTTCGTATTGAGAGTTCATGCCATTAAATATCACGATCCACTTATCCGATTCAAATTTCGGATGAAGTGCAAAGGAATCTAAAACAATTTTTTTGTCGGCAGATTCAATTTTGATTGAGGATCCAAATCCAGCCTCTTCGAGATTCTTTTTTTTTGCTGCTATATTCTCTTTTGTATCGTTAATTTTAGATTTTAGGATTTTATTGCCAATTTTTTTCCCAAAGTGCTCTCTTAACGCTTTTATAACTCCAATCGAAGCTTTCTTAATTTTTTTATTTGAATGGGAAGGAGCTTGAATAGATGAGCAAGTAAAAATTTCAATATGATGAGTGGATGACCTTGCTGATTCCGTAGGGTGCATAAATCACCTCTTAATGATTTAAATGAATAATATGTTTTATTGTTTATTATACAAATGTTTTATATAAAATTCATTTGTTTTTTTAGTTAACTAAGTAATGTTGTTTATTTAGTTAACTAATGTAAGTTGTAAGTAACTAAATTAAAATAAATTTTAGCTCTCAATAAAAAAGGCCTCGAATCCTTAAATTGTTTTGCACAAACAAAAAATAGGGACCGAAGCCATGGAAATACAGATTATAGTAATTTACTGCCTTTTGGACGACTACATCCTTTCGAAAGGGCATAAAGATTGGCCAAATGCCAAACTTTCTACTGCGGAAGTGATGTTGATAAACATAGTCGGAATGAGATTTTTTTATGGGAATATTGAGACTGCACGAACATTTCTTACAGAGCATAAATACATTCTAAAATGTCTGAGTAAAAGTGCTTTGAATAGAAGGACTCACCAAATTCCTATGGAGTGGTGGGAAGAGATTCTTGAGTTTATCCAAAAAATGAGAAACCAAGGTAAATTACCTCTTGAATATATTGTAGACGCCTTTCCTGTGTCTGTTTGCAGGAATATAAGAATTCGAAACTGCAGAATTTATGAAGGAGAAGAATTCAGAGGATATAACTTTAGCAAACGTGAATGGTTTTACGGACTAAAAGTTACAGTAATTGCTTCTCGGGATGGCTGTCCTTTGAGAGTGATACTTTGTCCGGGAAGTGAACATGACTCTGTTCCTTTCAAAGTGATGACTCGTAATTTGCCCAAGGGTAGTGAAATTTATGGAGACTCAGCATATTCTAATTGTACCCATTGAAAGTCCCTTGTAAAGTGGGATATTCTAGATAAAACCGCAATAAAATGCAACTAAGAGACGACCAATCTCCCCACTAAAACTATCAATTCCCTAGCACATTAACAGGTAAATGAGACTGTTTTGAATAAATTACGCAATTTTTACGCATTTGAGGAATGTTTTGGCACATTTTAATTTGTTTTAAAGGCATTAAAGCGATACCGACTTAATTGAATTCGGTTTCGAATTCTCTGATGGTTTTTAAGATCAATTCCCACTCAGGAACCTCCCTAAAAAACATGGATTTCATTAGGTTGTAGTCTTTTTGAAGTTCTTTTAAGGTATGCGAAGGAGGGGAAAGCTTCAAAGTTCCTTGTCTAGCAGTGCTGTAGCTTGCCCAGCCAGATGCAAAATAAATGCTTTTGTGATTAGCCACCCTTTCAAGTAAAGCAGCTTCTTTCAGCGCTTTTTGTTTTACCGGAGAATTTAATAATCGGAAAAAGTCATAGAAGTGCCTCGAAATACGTGGTGGAAGCTTTTTATCTTGGGGTAGATGTGCATATTGATGAAGGATAGTCGCCTTTTCCCAAAAAGTTCGCTCGGCATTCAACACCCGAACGACTATTTCAGATTCATGAATTTTTTCTTTTAATGCTTCTTTAGCGTAGCTTTGTATTCTATGTTGACTGACCGGCCAATGTTCTGACCTTGCCCCAATTTCGATTTTTACAAGGGGTCTAATATATCCAGCTTTTGAAGTTTCGCTTGGATATTCAAATAATAAGGTTTGAGCATCAGGGTCTTCTTGATCAAGGAATACTTGCCATCCATCGGTTACCCCAAGTTTTTCTGCAAAGGCATCTTTAAGATCAGCCAGCATCTGAGTTTGCACATAAACAGAGCAAGCTTTTGAAAGATTGTCAATTATAGCATTCTGTTTTTTCTTGGACGGTGCATTTTCAGGATCATGAGGCGTCCCAAAACCAAAAAATTCTCTTTCGATTGAAAGATCAATGTCCTCTGAAAAACGATCAATTAATCCATATATTTTTGAAAGAGACGTGCCTCCCTTGAAGGTAAGATACGGCTTTATCTTCTCAAGTGAAAATAGCCTTTCTAAAACCCATACAACCCAATAATCTTTCTCTATAATTTCAAAAGGCATATTTTGGATATCAGTAGCAGTTCTAAAGAAAAGTGCTCGTTCATCTTTGGATAAAAGATAAATTTCATTCATGGCTTGAGTCCCATTATTTCAAAAACAAGAGCGCGGATCCAGGCGGGAGCAAATTTCATGTTTTTTTTAATTTCTTCTTCAGTTGTATTTTTTAGGAATTTTGAAATTTGCGCACGCGCTATCTGGTCAATATGATCTTTTCCTAGATTTTTCAAAGCTTGAATCAGAAGACCTTCTCTAGTCCCTGCAGAAGACATAATTTTTTTTGTGGTCTTTTTAAAAATGATTTCTTGATTTCCAATCTTAACTTTTCGGGATGGGCCTTCGGTCAAAAATATAACCCGACCAGGCACTTGCACAGAAAGGCCAACTAAATTGGCAGCATAAGCTCCAGCAGGTTGTATTTGAACTCCATTTTTTTCTGCAATTGCCTTGGCGACTTCGTTCAAATCAGGTGGAATGGTACCCAATAGGTCATGCATTTTGGGATAATCATAAACACCCTGAACAAGCCGCCGGATGATGTTTTGTTTTTGAAGTTGTGAAAGAGCCTTTCGAATAGAAGCATCGCTACCTAGATCCGAAAAGTGCATAGTGGTAAAACACCAACCGCGACCATGATCGATAATTCTATCCTTTACCAAGATTTCAATACTTTGATGCATTTTATATCATCCCCTGATTTTCACAAAAATAGCATCTTTTTGTGAAATCAAGCAACTTAATTGTTCGCTTTTCACAAAAATAGCATCTTTTTGTGAAATTTATTGACTTACAGCTGCACTTTTTGCTAGATTCTTTGTCATGAATAAGATCACGCCAAAGATATTTAATGGGAGTTTAGAGCTCGTTCTTTCGGAAACGGTATGCTGTAACCCAAAACACGGTCTCCAAGTCCACATACCTGTTACTTCCGAAAAGACGGCTCAATTTCATTTTAGATTTGAATCAGATTCTGACCCCTCTAAAAAAGGCTGCGCAACTTCTCAAGACGGAAATGTGTTAACTCTTATTCTTACCAATTTTCTCGGTTCTTTTGGCGCTTCATTGACTAATCCCTTGGAGTTTTGCATTGGCGAAGATAAATTTTTTTTACAATTTTATGGAACAGCCTCGGGGTCAGACTGTTTGTGTTTAACAATTTCAGTATTTAAAGGTCAAAAAAATGCCTAATTTTTTTTCGACACTTACTGGAAAAAAGATTACTGGAGATGGCTATAAAAGCAATGTTATGGCTTCAGTAAATTGGGTCATTGGCTTTTGTCAGTTACTATTTGGAACCGGAGTTGTAGCGGGACCTAGTCTTTGGATTCAAATCTTGAGTGCTACTATCATGATTGGACTTTTAGTTTTTTATTGTTGGATGGTTAGATATTTTGTAGTTTTTGATCCTTCACGTTTGCAGAGTGAGAGATATAATCTTGAGATGCATGCTATCAATGCTTTGCAGAGCAGCGTGTCGGATGATAAAGCTAAGCTCACAATCCCTCCCCAAAAGCCGCCCACCATTCAAAAATCTTCTCAGCCTTACTCATAACTTTAGAATTTGTGACAATGATATCGAAGTGTGACAGGAGTTTGCCAGGATTCACACATGTCACAATCGTCACAGATAAAGTATTGCAAACTCGGTTTGGTCGGGTTTGTGCGGGTGTCTTTCTTCTTCAATTTGAGCAGCTTGGAAGAGATGGAGAAGGTTCATTGACCGTTCGGATTGGATGTGTTGAGGAGATCTCGTTCTTTCAAGACCTCCAGTATAGCAGGGATATAAGACCCCAAAATAGGTGATTCAGGATCTAAGTTCACAAGAAGTTGCTGTTTTTGTAACACATCAATCCAGCTATACTCCAGTCCTTCTCCAGATAATTTTAGTACTAAATTAAAATACACATAGGACAACCAATTTTGTTTTCCGAAATTAAATCTCTTGTAGATTTTTAATTGCCATCCATTTTCTTTGGCTCTGATATGGAGCCGCTCTATTTCTCCAATCACACGATTTGAGGCTTGGGCTCGACTGATACTTTTTTTCTGAACGGCAGCCGCAGAATCTACACAGCTACGCCAAATTAAGAAGAAGATTTCACCAAGAGGCCTTTCTATAATCAATTGATTAAATAAAAATTTTGTTTTATCTCCAACTTGATGGGGTAACCCATATTCTTCCCTTGTTCGTTCAAGAAATTCCAATGCCTCATCAGTCATCAGTGCTCGGATATCTAAAGCAATGCATTCGGCGTCTCCGCAGTCAAACGAGCAAGTTCTGAGAGTATTTAAGAGATGCTCTTTGGGATTTAGTGCATGGCTAATTACTTTATAGCTTTCGCTTTGTCCATTCCAATTAAGGGAATCATCCTTAAGCACTGCTGTACGAGGACTGTCATCCAAAAACTGAAGATAGGATATTACTTTTTGAATTGCTTCCGCTGATTTATGAGGACTTGTTCCCAAAGAAAGTTCTGAGTCCCTAAGGGGTGTAATAATAAAAGGATCTTCACTCGTTGACTGTACGAGCATGGCCAATAAAATTGCCCAATCATCATATGTACCAAATTCTAACGAATTCACGTTTTGATTGTGGTTTTGAACCCGATTTTTGATAAGTTCCTTTCGGTGAGCTTCTTCTAAAAATGCTTTTTCTTGCGCTTCTTTTTTTAAGCGCTCTTTTTCGATTCGATGAAAGGCTAAGCATGGTGAGCAATTACATTTCAGCGCAAAAGGTTTGTGCCCACATCCAATGCAGGTTGCAGATCTATTCCATTTTAACCCTTCTTTAAATTCACTTCGGCTTGCAAAATATCCTCCAATGGATCCTTGGCAGACAGAACATTGCTCAGGAATGAGAATTTTGCCAATGGAATAAGGACCATGCATTTGGGGATTGTTTAACTTCTCGATATCGTTTCCAATTGCTTGGTTCCATGTTTGGCCAACCCAAAATCTCTCCATAACTGAATACATCCAGGGCTCAATGTTTAAATAAATTGTTTCATTCATAATTATTCTTTTGCGGACGCATTAGCTGGTTTTATGATTTTAGTTAGGATTACGAGCTATGATCATAGCATGCACTTATAAAAAAGAGAATCGTTTTACTGCAGTTTTATCCAGTCTAGTGCGTAAATACTGCGTAAATGAGCTTTACGCAGCTAAATTTTTCGATGTGATTTTTGTGTTGTAAGCCACTAAAAACAAAAGGCTTCAGTCCTTAAACTGAAGCCTTAAAATTGAATGGAGGTGGAGAGAATTGAACTCTCGTCCTGGGCAAATCTACATATTAATATCTACATGCTTAGTGTGCTGAAAATAAGTCAATCACATTGCAGCCACCACACTATGATTAACTTGCTTCATTTATCTTAGAATAAAACCCTAGAAGCGGCGGACTTTATTCCGTACCAAGTCAATGACAGCAGACTCCTCGACCCTTGGTCCAGTCTCAGACTGCTGTGCTGATAAAGCTGTTAGGCTTTATACAGCGACCAATTAGTCAGGTTAAGCAGCAGCAGCGTAAGAAACTGAATCAGCTTCTACAGCAGCGGCAAAATCAACACCACTAATTAGTTTGCTATTTGTGTTAGCATTTATTGTTTTATCGGCTTTTTTAGGAGGCCAACCGACATCCTCCGCATGCAATCAATACTTGACTTCTCAGTCGAAACCGTGACACCCCCAAATACTGATCTTATTTATATTATAGCTCTAGCTAAATTAGTAAGCAAGTGGGATCAAACTTTCCAGTCATCATTTTCTGTTTCTGGTTCAACTTCTTCCGGCTGGCCTTGGGAGTCAACTAGATTTCTAGCTTTCATTTCTTTTTTCATTTCTTTTATAATCTTTAGCGCGATGGGGTTTTGACCTTGACCTTCTTTCTTGACTAATGGCTGCTTAACTTCTTTATCCTGATTTACAGAAATTTCAACCTCATCTTCCTCTTCATTGTCAATATCTCCATCATCCCCAACAGCTCTTCGACGATTTTTTTCTAAGGCTTTAAGAAAATCTTCATCTTTATTGGCATTATTTTGTCTAATTGGAGCTTCTCTAGATCTAGCTGGCAGGGGATCGGGATTGCTATCAATTTTAGTGGGATCGGTAGCATTATCTGTCTTCAAGGGCTGCCCATAAACCCTCGGTGGACGAGGAGGTGCTGGAGGCTTAGTTTGAGAGGATGGCTGATCAGAATTGTCAACAATTTTAGCGGAATCAGGAGCGTGATCTGTCGCGCCTATTTGCCCATAAACCCTTGGAGGGCGAGGAGGTGCTGGAGGTTTAGTTTGAGAGGATGGCTGATCAGAATTGTCGTCAATTTTAGCGGAATCAGGAGCGTGATCTGTCGCGCCTATTTGCCCATAAACCCTTGGAGGGCGAGGAGGTGCTGGAGGTCGAGACGATGGACCAGATGAAAGTTTATTCCAACGATCAACATGCATGAATTCTTCAAGCTTAGCTTTAAATCGTGTTCCTAAATATAGCTCGCTAATCGTGGAAACTTTCTTTGCTGTTTCCTTGATTTCCTTATCTTGTTCTTCAGTATAAGGCTCGGTCTTTTCTTCAAAAGCAATAAGCTTTGACTCAAGTTCATCCGCTAAGGGCTTATAAGTTTTCTTGATTTTTTCTTCATTAACCCATGAAAGGCTTGTCAAAAAATGCCCAAGTCTAGAAAAAAATAGTGCAATCGATTTAATTTTTGGGGAGTTTTCTTTTTTCAGGTAATGCAGGAGTTCTTCGTTATTGTTTACTTTGCACGATCTTTCAATAAAGTCTCCATGATTATCTAACTGAATTTTTTTCATAATCTTAAATTTCCTTACTAAAAACACGTCTAATATTAACAATTTTATTTTATCATTAATTTTAATTTATAACAATGGTAGTTATAATTAACTATCTCTATATTTTAGGTGTGTATAATTTAAATTTTACTATTTGTTTGCTTTAGGTTTTTAATAATTAAAAATTCGAAATTAAATAAGTAAATGGTATGATTATTGTATAGTAATTGCAGAATGGGAAGGAAGATTATGGTTAACTTTTTTGAAGATTCTCATCGTTTAATTGAAATTAAATATGATTTTTATGGCATTCCCCATGCACGACCTATTGACATTTCTCAGAGTCAAGAGACCCCTCTATCTTCTGATATTACGACTTCTCCTGAATCTGTTGTTTTAACATCTTCCAAGCGTTCCCTTCCTTCTCAACAAGTTTGGCGTCAAGAGACTGTTATGGGGAGAATGGTGAACTTCTTTGAACAAGCTGCTCATATTTTAGGAAAAGTCTGGCCTAAACGTTCAAAAAAAGTGGACCAACGTTTGATGGCGGCCATTCATGGCAATCGCATAGAAGCTGCATATCCCGGACTTCAAATAGCCCCTCTTAGCCGAGTTTTAAATTATCTCGTTCCCTTTTTAAAAGCGCAAAAAGGGGAAATGGCTCCTCCAAAAGAACTGATTCATTCCTTGCAACAATGTGCAAAATGGTCTGCTGATTTAGAAAAAATAGGGGAATTTAAAAGCTCGAAAAAACGTAATGCCTCGCTTGAAAACTTAGCTAAACAAATCGGCAAAAAAATAACATCCTTATCTCCTGGAGAGAAATGTTTAATCCCTGGCGGCTGGATTGAAAGAGGAAGAAAAGAGCATTTTGCGTTATATGAAATCACAAAAAATCCTGAAGGGGATTATCAATTAAAGATTATTTCACGCGATCCCTTTATCAATCCTCAAGCTTCCCTTTTTTCTGCAGGAAAAGTCAAAATTTATCCAGAAACGATTTTTAATCATTTAACCCTTGATGAACTAACCAATTCAGCGTGGCTACAGGCCCTTTTAAATCTCCAGATTTTACCTAAAGTACCAAAGGAAAATGCGGAAATTGTTTCCCCAAATTTTTCTTCCTTAAGTAATTTATTCTCCCCTTTGGCAGACAAAATTGATCAATCAGCAAAGCCTATAAAAAAATATAAAACGGCATCTCAACAAGCCCAAATTAAAAATATATGGATGGTTGTTGACCTTTTAGGAGTAGAAAAGCCGGGCGGGGAAGCCATGCGTAAAAAAAGAAACTTGCAGCTAAAGGTGAACACTCTCTTTCAATTTTTTGAAGTGGCAAAGAAAGACTTGGCGAACAATCGCACTAATCAAATTCTTCTTCAAGAAGGTATTCAAAATGTCAGTCGTATTACCGGTTTATTGCTGGCAGAAAATTATCTGACTGAACCTGAGGCTGCAATTATTATTCGAGAATGTAGGATCATCGAAAAAGCAATAGAATCAGCCAAAAATGCTAAAATAAAAACATCAAAAAAAAATCCTTTTGAGCAAAAAAAGACCTTAGCAAAATTTTCCTTTTTAATTCCAAAAGTCACAATAAAACCGTTAGATGTTAGGGGCGTTGAGGAGTCAACGCTTAGGCCTTTCATAAAAGCTCAAGTTAACATCCCAAGTGAAGGGCTAAGCATTAATGAACCGGAAATGGTTGAAATACCTCATTTAACCAGTGACACGATTGCAAACACTCTATCTGATTTATGTGCGAAGTGCAAAGCTCTTGCTCTCAATGGGGAAGATTATGCCTTGCAGTCAGGTATTCTGGACTTTGTCCAGGGCATCGCCTTGCCCGAAATTTCTCCCCCAATATTTTTTGGAGGTAAGCGCTATTCATTATATTTTGACTACAAAGGAGGATCCATTGATTGGGCTAACATGTCCTCTGAAGAGCGTAAAGCTTGTTGTCTCGAATTGGGAGAAATCAGCCAAATACTAGTCGAATCCAGTCAAAAAACTGAGACTTTGAATCCCGAAAAGCTCATGACTTTGATTAAAGTAGGGATTTTGCAGGACTATTTAGCACGTCTTGAAGCAGGAGATACCACGATTAATCGAATCGATATCACGTTTTGGTCTGAAGTGATTAATCAATTCTTCGATCGACTTGACACCCGAATAAGAACTTATTCAAAGCGTGAAAACGATTTAATCAACGAATTAATCAATCAATGTGACGCGAAAGACCAATATGGCAGTATCACCGAAGAATATCGGCATGAAGGTCAAGAATATCCCTATAAGATTCAGCGCCCATCCAATTTTTTTTCACAAGAGAAAATGCCAGAAGAGTTTATCGCTGTGGAAAAACAAATTCAGCTTTTCGAAAGCATTTTTCCATTCAAAATGGGCTATCACTCTCTTCCTAAAGGGGCTAGTGAAATGATCCAAGCGAGTTGGAACAAACGGTATGAATTCACACTTTTTAGGGCTGCTGCGCAAAAGAAAATGGAAGTGGTGAGTGCATTTAGAAGAGAAGAACCAACTGAAGAAATGATTCGAGACGATGCGGAAAAGGTGTTACAAGGAATACGCCTTATGAGCAAAATTGAAGGAGAAAAAACAACTTTGCCACCGATCGATCAGCGAGATTTAGCCGATCTTTTAATGCTGGTTTCAGAAGGATCTCTTTTTGAAATGATGGGATTTATTCGGGATAAACCTCACCTTTTAGAATATGCTGACGTGCGTTCATTAATTGAGCATACACTTTTTGGAGGACAAAAAGAGGAGACTCCTTATCCTACTCAATTTATACGACACCATCTTTTTACCGATGACTTAGATAAAAAAGAATGTTTACTATTTGCAGACTGGATTCAAGAGCAATGTCAGCTTTTTAGCAATCGGGGAAGTATCCATGAAACGTTATTTTTGATCAATCTAGCACATAATCTGAAAAATCTGGCTCCAGATTTTATCATAGATCATCCTATTAATGATGAGTTTCCAAAGTATGTCCAAGTTGTTAGAGAGTGGGCATATGCTTCTTTAGATCCAACCAAGCCTGAATTTGAAAACAGGCATACTCTTTGGAGTCACCTTTTACTTTTACACGAAAATGCGGAACACTTAGATGGCCGGCAGATTGTGGAGTTTTTAGAAGGCAATGCGGTGTTAAAAAACGCCACTCCAGAAGCCTATGAATGGGATCCCATGCTACAGGCTCGCCTGCATATTTTGCGCGAAAAATGGAAAAAACCGATAGAGGATTTTCTTAAAAAAGCAGAAGCAAAGCCTTTTATTCAGGAAGCTGCGAATTTCATCTGCCAACTCACTCAGTCGGAACCTTCAAAAGAAGAATGGAAAGGGACTTTTCCGGTGTATAGTGCAGGCGATTATGAAGTTGATCTTAATGCGGGATCTCTAATTAACAAAAAAGCGGGCTGGTCAAGTCAGGGAATACCCATCGCAATTCTTAAAAAACCTCAAGTTGAAAAAATCTTGTCGCAAGCCAATGCAAAGGGACTATCATCAAAGCATGTGCGAAAAAAAGATGTAGATTATTATTTCATCCAAGAATCTAAAAATCATTCGTTTGCTATCGCTGCAGAAAAAGACATCATAAGCGTTTACAAAGAAATTGACCTAGAAAAAGAAAAAATTTGGGGGCAATACATCGCGAAGGAAGACTTATTTAAGAAACCTATAGAGAAGTCTCCAACATCTTTGAAAAGCCTGTTTGGCTTAATCAAAAAAAACAAAGCCATGCAAAGCACATTCCCTGAATTTCTCAATCGTTCAGATTACAACTTTTGGATCAATACGAAAAAGCCCTCAGAAGTTTTTGTGACAAATGAAAAGGGGGAGCTTCTTTTTCAGATTTTTTTCAAGGAAAGTCATAAAAAGCAAGAGATTGATGGTCTTGTAGATTTGAGAGAAGGCGCTGCTTCCCATCAAAAAATGGAAATAGGGGCTTTATCGGAAAGCATGCACCCCGTGTGGCAGCAATTTAAAAATGCAGATGTGCCTTCAAACATTGTGGTGTGGAAAGCAGATAACAACATTCAAAAAGTTGAATTAAATAGATTTGGCTTAAGTTTTGTCGAAAAAGAAGGAAAAATTGTCTGTGCGAGCTCGCCTCTTAAAGGCTGGATTTTGGAGGAAACGTCTTCTGCAGATTTAGTAAAAAAAGATATTCCCAACGCTCTAGTCTTGCGTCATCCCACTCGAGGCTCTCAAAATCGTTTAATTGTTCCAAATCAAAAAATCGAGCTTTTGGAATCTTCCTTAAGCACGCTGAAAAACCAACTAAAAAGTCGTATGCTTTCTAAGGATCCTGCGAAAGACTGGAAATTATCGACAGCAGAAGAAAAGCAAGATTTTTGGATTTTTGATGTGGATCCGCTTACTTTAAATCTTAGAGAAGTCGCACAAAAAGAAGACGCTATTCAGATCGAACCTTTTCTTTATCTTTCCGATTTAGCCTATATGCAACATCAGCCTGAAAGAAGCTTAGCATTTCTCCTTCTCGCAAGCAAAGGGAACACCTGGAAAGAGGAGGATGTGAGATTTCTTAAGCAATACATCAAAAGCAATACCATTCACACTCCGGATAAAATCGCTTTAATGTTGCAGGCCGTATTAATCGGTAAGCAAGCCCTTCCAAAAGAGGGCAAGCACCTCTTCGATGCAGAAATTACTCAACTTTATAAATCTTATCTTCAATTTGGTGGAAAGATCTCTGGAATTTTACGTATTAGCGACGAAGACAAACTTGTCTGCTTGCAGGCCTTAGAAAAGGTAGATCCCCAATTTTATCATGCGAATGCTCCTTTGCTTGTTTCTAGAAAACTCCAAAAGATGCGTGCAGAAATCATCGAAAAACCTTATTTCTCTTCAGTTGATAAAAAAAACATCTCCATGTTCAGTGAACATTTGTTAAGGGTTTTAAAAACACAAAAAAAGGCTTCTTCTTTTGAATTTTTCTCTAAAAATGTGTCTCAATTAGGCTCTGAATTTTTAGAATTGTATCAAACCATTGCGAAAGAAAACGTGAATAGCAAGAAGTTCAGGCAAGTAGAAATGACGTTACGGGCTTTACCAAACTTGTATGAGACGGATGTTAGTGAACCTGAATTTTTTACAGCTCTCCAATATTATCTCATCCGAGTTTTGGATATCCGTCAAACAGGAGATGCAATTCCTTTTCCTGAAGCTCCTGACCTCACTTTTTCAGTGAATAAAGACTGGGCTGCATTACAGACAGAACATCAAGAAAACTGGCAAAATTTACATCAATTTTTGCAGGAACTCGAAAAAATTGCGGGAAATGCCACCCAAGTTAAAAGAGATAAGGAGATAAAGGTCACACAGGCTGAATATGTTGAAGCGACATTTGCCGAAGATTTAGAGAGCGCTTTGGCAATTGTGCAATCAAAAAATCCTCATCTCAACCTTGCAGAATTGGAAATCGAAGATTTAGAAGCGGCTTTGGACAGTAAAAGTTCGATCATGAGCCCTATTTCTCTAAATCCTGCAATAGGCCATGCCCTTTATACAGAAGCTGAACTCACAGCCTTTTTTACGCAAAGCTCTGGCAAACCTATTCCAACTTTAGACCTTTCTGACTTAGTCGACCCATCAAATCCAGCCTTAAGTGCTACTGCAACTTCTCTTGAAGAGGATATTCGCATAGCGAGACAATCCATGGAGTCCGAAACTCCAATGCAGTTGATTGATGGAAAGAAATCACGAATAGACCTCGAAAAAGATTTGGCCAGTAAAAAAACAGCCGGGGAAGTAAAGCAACAAGTTGCCCGAGAAGCAATATTCAAACTCATTCAAGATCAAAATCTATCTGCACAAGATCTACAACAGCGAATCTTGCAACGAAAAGCAAAATTTGTGCAAACGCTTGATATCGAACTTTTATTGAAGCATTTTTTGCAAAATGATTTAGAAAGTCTGGCTAATAAACTTCCTCAAAACATTCAGTATGATCAATTAAAAAGTGCTTTAGGAAACTATCTTCTCATACTGACGGATTTGCAACGCATAGAAACCGCGTTAGAAGAAATCAATCAGTTAAGTCATCAAAATGTGGATTTAGAAGCGAACCTTTACAAACTTTTAACCGCAGATCGGCAATATAATCCTGAGGAACATCCTCAACTACTTTTATTCGAATACATGTCTAATCTGCTGTTACGAGAAAAGCAACTCCAAATGGTCCAAGATTTTATCCAAAATCCTGATTGCATTAGACAGGCAGTGACGGGAGCAGGTAAAACGACTGTGATCTTGGTGCTGACTGCTTTCATGCAAGCCAATGGGACTAACCTTGTGACTGTTAACTTTCCTAAGCATCTTTACCACGAAAACCTCAATGATCTCCAAAATAAACTGGGCAAAATTTTTCAAAGAAGTGTTTATCCTCTCCAATTTAATATGTCCAGCCCCCTGACAATTTCCCCATCCAAAAAGCTTGGCGATCGGACTGCTGTACAAGAAGTCTCAACGTTTAAAGTTATGTATGAAGATCTTCTGCGAACAGTTATGGAAAAAGGGGTTGTGGTCTCTACAATCGAAAGTCAGCAGGCGTTAGAACAAAAATGGATCCGTTTACTGGATCAACAATCCAAGGAGAACCCTGCTAACATCAATCCAATGGATCGCGAGCATCTCATTTATTTAACAAAAATTCTGAAGCTAATGCAAAAGCATCAATCCACCATGCTTGATGAATTTGATAAAGCTTTGAATCCTCGAGAAGAGCGGCACTTAAAGATCGGATCGCAACCTATCCCAGAATTTATCTGGCAGACAACTTTGGATGTCTATGAATTGCTTTTAGCAGACCCTGCACTGGGATTACTTCGTAATGTGCAAGGCGAGCTTCTAGATGATCAAGCGCGAAGTGAAGCAATTGCACGCGCGGCAGGTCAAATGGCGCAAAAAATAGCACAAGAAAAAGAGATTCCTGGATTGGAAAAATCGTTGAAAAGTTATTTTTTAGGTGAGAAAGAGGATATCTTAGAAACAGTTCAAAATTGGTCTCCACAAGAACAAGATAAAATAGCCCTTCTGAAAGATCAATTTTGCATATATTTGCCCCTGACACTATCTAAAACTTGCCAAGTGAGATACATGCGTTCAAAAGATGGCGAGCATACCGTTCCTTGTTTAGCAAGCGACATCCCACGTGAAGGGTCAGAATTTGAACAAATTCTCGAACGTGTCAATTACACGATTCAAGATCATTACCAACGGGGAGAAACGGTTGAGTATGTGCAAAAATGGATTTCATCCAAGAAAAAAACAGCCGAAAGTGCCGTGTTAAAGGGGTTCTATGCATCGATTGATGAAACTGTAGAAGCACAAGTCTTTGCTAGCTATTTTCCAGGAAGAAAACTCAGTACCGTTTTGCCCAGTCATATTCCCGATATGGTAAATGAAATGAATAAGGATCCAAAACGGATTCGCAAATTTCTTGAACTGGCTTTAGCTAAACTTGATGTCTCCAGCGGAAAAATTAGTTGCGATGGACATAATTTAGTCGCGATGTCGCAGCATACGGCAGGAGCTTCCGCGACTTTAGGTTCTCTGCATGCACTTCCTTCCTCCATCCAAACCGAGGGTGCTGAAGATAAGGGGGCGACAGGCAAAATGGTCTTGAAGATGCTCATCAAGAGTCAGGCAAAGGATGGGTCTATTCCCGAGATGATACGGTATGATCCAGAGCATCCTGAACGCATCATTCCAGAAGCTTTAGCCATTAACAATGATATTCAAATCGTGATTGATGGATCAGGCGTCGCAGCTTTTCATGGAATGCCATTTAGCACACCTTCCCAACAGATTTTAGATGGTCAACCAGTCAATTCATCCATCAAAGGGATTATTTTGGGGGGAGAAGGCAACCTGCAACAGATTCACACACAAAATGGCATTTCTTCACCAGAAGCCGCGGGGTTAAAACCTTCAGAACTAGGCGGATTTTTTGACGAAAGTCGCGCACGAGGGGCTGATTTTCAGATGGCTCCAGGAGCACAGGCTCTCATTGCGGTAAGTGGCAAGCAAAAATCTTCAGAGTTGTTGCAATCGATTGGTCGTCTAAGGCGAGATGATCAACGGGCAATCTATACAATCGCTAAAGGAGATCAAATTCAAGACATCAAAGAATTGTATAAAAAATCCATAAAAAATGGCTTAGAGAGAGAATCTGATGATCTTTTCCGAGCAAAAAAACATGAATTACGCGATATCGTTCGAAGCGGTATGATTCAAGATCTTTTGCAACAAGCCGAGGATTATGGAATTGATCATATGCTGGCTCGTTATAGAGAATTTGCAGAACATCACATCTTAGTGAGCGAAAACAAGGAAAATTTAGATCATCCAGGATCATATTTTGGATTGCATGCACCCATCAGCAGAATGGATAAAGATCCTGTGAAAGAACTGCAAAAACTCAAAGAGGGTTATTTAAAGATTGCTGAACAAGTCCAATTATCTGCAGCGAAAGAAGAAATTAGCGGTCTCACTTATTCGATTGAAACGCTTCAGCTTTTGCCAAGAAAAGTATTCGGAGGCAACAGTCCTTTACTCGACCAAGAAGTTGAGGTAGAGACAGAAGTTGAAACCGAAGTAGAGACGGAAATTGAAGTGGAAGGAGATACTAAAGTTTCTGATCGTACCTATCTACAGTGGCTGAATGTGAACGATTTTTATTTTAAAATTAATAATTTGCAAAAAGTCCATCCTGCATTTGATGCCCACATTAAGCTGACAGAAAATTTCTTTCCTTTCGAGTATAACAGGGCGAGGGAAAGAAAACTTTTCGATCATTTACAAAATCCTGTGCACTACGTAGAGCTTGGGTTTACGTATGAATATGAAGAAATAGATATGAAAAAATATTTTAAGGATAAGAAAGCAGGTCTTCCCGTTACAATGCCCGAACCAACGATCATCCCTGAAAGCGTTCAACTCGAAGAAGCCATTTTATTGGATACAAAGGATTTTTCTATCAATTTTCCTGTGGGACAATCTGTTCATGGAGATGATGCTTTTGCAAGAGAAGCGAACGTTTACGATATGCGCTTAAAGAAATTCATTAAGGGACCTTTTTCTGAAGCAGAATTTCCGGAGCACCTTAAACCTTTGTTGAACCGAACTTTAGCTCAAATTCGATTCTTTAATGGAGAATATGACCAATATTCTGATGAAGAATTTGCAGCATTGAAAGATTGGCTATCTGAGTTGAATATAGATGAATTAGAAGGCTATTTCAAATCGAAAATTTTAAAGAATAGACCAGAGGATCAACAAAATTACCCGCATAGTCCTTTGCATGGGCTGTTTAACGAATTGCGAGGAGACTAGGTATGCTTAACATGCTTAAAACTGCCATAGACATCGAACACGTGATGAAGCCCTTTGATAAAGATGAGGTGGGTCATTCCTCTCTACAAGGGAAATTGGCGGGGAGCACCGTGATGCTTGTCGGCGGAGTTGCTACATTAGGTCTGCTGCCAGTCTTTTATTTTCTGACTGCTTATCGCAAAACCCATTATTGGGACAACATTGCCAATCGAATAACAAAATTGAATGCAGTTCAAAATTCCACCGTGGCACAGCAAGCCAAAAAAGCCCAAGCTTCTTTCGAGCAAGAATTTATTCAGAAACATGTGTTAAAAGAACTGCGGTTTTCCTTAGCGACTAAGTCGTTTGACAAGATTAAACAAGAAATTGAAAAGAACAAATTTAATGTTCAGACAATTGATAATGAAGGTTATTCCCTTTTACATTACGCCGTTCTTTATGAAAAAACAGAGAGGGAAAAAAGATTTGAAAATCCCCGTTACAAAAGCCACTTGCAAGAAGTCTTTAAGTTATTAGACTATTTAAAAGCTCAACCTAGCCTGATTAATAAAGAAACAAAGAAAGGGGATACCCCCTTATCCTTAATTGCTGAAAATGGCTTAGAGCAAACATTTTTTCAACTGATAGATAATCCAGACCTAAATGTGAATGCACGCAATCCGGAGTCTTTAACACCCTTACAGCTCTTAGCCAGAAAGCCACCCACACGAGCAGCTGAGATGGCTAGGGCTCTAATCAATCATCCTAAGTTTGATTTAGTTAAAAATGTCAAGCTTCCACAAAAATATCCTGCTACATTGGCTTCAGCATGCGAATTTGAGCAATTGGATTTAGTTTTGGAGCTATTGGCTTTGCCCGGAAGTGAATTGGTCAATCAGCCGACGCATAAAAGATTACCTGTTATGGCCATACTTTTAGATTTTTTTGAGCGTAAAAAGAACTATGAGGGTTTAGCCTTTTTGATTGAAAAGAGGGGGATTAACTACGACACAGATAAAAATAATGGAAGCCTGCTTCATTATGCTTTAGACAATGTGGAATTGGGATGCGTAAAGTTTTTGATAAAGGATCCTCGCATAGACGTAAATGCCTTAAATAAAGAAGGGAACACCCCTCTAGATATTGTAAAACAAGGTTCTGAGATTGAAAAACTATTACTGGAGCGTGGGGCCTCAAAGTCAGCTGATCTTTAAAATGATATTAAAAAGAGTATAAAGATGACTAAAGTAGATGCAACTAAAATAACATTTGAAAATCAAGAGCTTTCCATAAAAGAAATCGAGTCTTGCCTCGGCGGCAATTTTTTTGGAAGGACGATTAATCGTATTATTCTAAAAGCGAGAAAAGGCATTTGGGTTAATAATCAAAAAGTCGCCAATAAACTGAAATCTCTGCATGTGGAGACCCTTGATAATATTTATCAAGCATCGAAGACGAATTATTTAAAAACTCTTATTGTTAACGAGCAACGATTCAAATTGGCGAATTTACAAAATAAGAAAGTGGAGGTTCTAAAAACGCTAGATACTGATTCGAAATTCCTTACGCAACCTGAAATGTATGCGAAATTTATTGGTCGCCTAGCGGGTCTTATTGATCCACAAGCAAAATTATTTCATCAATCAGAAGTCAACGCGAAATTTATAGGACATGCTAGAGACCTTTTAGATTCTAATTTTAGAGGTAAGCCCGACGAGTATCTAAAATTGATTGAGCATCTTGTTCACCTTTCAGATATACCGCGTGGAACTGCTTTGGCAATACATGATAATGAGCTTGTATGGGTTCGTAAAGATAGCGAAGAGTGGAAAATCATTCCTCCATACTCTGAATCTAAAATAAGTGTAAATGAAAGCGAGCTTGAATTTGTTGATCTTGATACAGTCAATTTAGAAATTTTGGAAGAAGACTTTGCTGTTATCATAGATGGGAAAAAATTCTCTTCTCCTGAACATGCCTTAAATAACGAGGAGTTATCAAGGGCTATAGAAGAATTCAAAGAAAAATTGACAGAATTGGCAGATGGTCAACAATTCCAATTCAAAGTTGATTCATCAAAGCCATTTACAACCCTTGATGAAGGTCTTAAAGAGGCCGAAGCGAAAACAAATTTCTCCTCAAACAAAGATGAACGCTTTATTCAAGAGCAAAGCCATGATGATTTAGAAAGTGTGGCTATCTTGCAAGCAAAGGGATATTTACCTGAAGGAGAATTTTGTGCGGATTGGGTTGCAATAGATACTATTGGTGATATGACGATAGCGATTGTCGCTGATGCAGCAAAGAATAACCAAAATTCTCACGAAGGCTCCATGGAGCTAACAAACCGGTTTAGACAAATTCTGATTTCACAACTCATCAAGCTTCAAAAAGATGGAAATCTCACAACAGAAGACGTTACAGAGGCATTAACTCAAGCCATCATTCGAGCAGAATTTGCGACAAGGAGCGAGGCTAAAGTCATCGCTTCTACAATGGCGTGTACGATTATTATTCCCTCAGAGGAAAAGAAATATGCAATTGGATTTTGTCTAGGAGACGCTCGTGTGATGCTCAAACGAGAAGATGGAACGGGCAAAGATCTATCGCCAACGGAATTTTTTAGTTCTTATTCCTTTGCAGGTGCAAATTTCGGTGCAGGAATAAGGAAAATACAGCCTATTTTTCAAGAGCTTAAAAGAGGTGACACTATTCTTTTGGGATCTGATGGTTTTGGCGATAATATGGAAGCAAAAACGCTAGGAAAATCACCTTTACAAGCCCTCCATGAATTATATGAAGCACGTAAACTGGACGATCATCCCAAATTAAAAGCTTTGGCGGAGAATCCTGAAGAATGGATTCAACGTGCCACATCCATCAAAGATTGGACTGGATTTACCTTCACATCTTCGGATGATAAATCTTCTCTCATTCAAGAATTACATACTCTTTATTCAGAATATGTTCTTGAGAAAATGGCAAATACACACCTTGCAAAGGACCTTTACGATCACTGCACAAATTCCCCTCTAATTCAAGCCGGCTTATTCATGCTTGAATCAGAAAAAAATGATGTCCCTAAGATACAATTAATCGACGACAAGTATTCGAAAATAGGTCAAGAAGAGCGGCAAAAAGTTTTAGAAGGCTTTTGCAGACAAAATTTAGAGCGTTATAAAAATTTTGCTGAAAAAATGGTCGAAAAAGAGAAGATGAAAAATTTGTTTGAGAGTTGGGATCTTGAACCTTTGAAGGCTAGTGACTGGTTGAAAGATTATTGGAGAGAGTTCGAGGATAAGATTCCTCAAACAATTTTGGAAGATGTTCGAAAATTTAAATTAGAAGTAGAAAATCATGTGAATGAGCACACATCCCAATTTTACAGTGATATTCAAGAAAAACATGACCTTGAAGTTCAAGAGATTTACAGAAGTAATTTGGGGAAGTATAAAGAACACGCAACAAAAATCTTAGACTTGAATGAAGAAAGTGAAAAGCAAGAAGAATTGTTTGAACAATGGGAAAATGATCCTAAGGAAGCACACAAGTGGCTTTTAAACAAAGTTGGAAAGCCGGATGATTTCAGCTTAATTGCTTTAACAATAAAATAAAGTATAGAGCGGATATTTGATTTATCCACTCAGGAATAAGGTTTCTTTCTCTTTATTTTTTTTTGTTTAAAATTTAGAATGAATAGAATTATTTTAATAATGTGTAATTTACAAAGGTGCTGCTATGACAAGTAAGATTGATCCACCCAAAATAATGTTTGGAAATAAAGAGCTAACAGTAAAACAAGTTGAGTCATGTGTAGGAGGCAATCTCCTAGGGAGAACTGTTAACCGTATTATTTTAGGTATTACTAAACAAGTATGGATTAATGATCAAAAAGTAGCTAATAAACTTAAAATATTAGATGGCGATACTCTTGATAAAATTTACAAAGCAACAACAAATAAAATTATTAAAAATTTGATTTTCGAACAACGCACTAAAGTGAAAATGGCCAATCTACAAGGTAGAAAGATAGCCATCATAGAAAAATTGGATCCAAGTTTGCGGTTATTCAATCATCCTGCAGAATATGTAAAAATTGTCGAACATATTACACGTCTTGCAGATCTACCAAGAGGGATAGTTCTTGCAAAACATCAGGATAAATTAGTGTGGGTACGAAAGGATCAAGAAGGCTGGAAAGTAATTCCTCCTCTTATGGAACCACAAAGCGTCAAAGAGGATGAGCTTGAGTTTGTAGATGTTGATACAGTAGAATTAGAATTTTTGCAGAAAGATTTTGTGCTTGATTTAAAAGGAAAAAAATATCCATCTCCTCAGAATGGGAGAAATAACGAATCCCTCCTAAAAGCTACAAAAGAATTAAAAGAAAAAATAGCAGAGTCAGGACAAGGATTGCAATTCAAATTTTCAATTGGCCAAGGAAAGTCCATAGCAACACTTGACGATGCTCTCGAGGCATCGGAATCTGGTTTTGTAGCGAATAAAGATGAAAGATTTGTTCAGGCTCTAACGCATGATAAAATGAATGGGATGGCTATCCTTCAAGCAAAAGGCTATTTACCTGAAGGAGAATACTGCGCGGATTGGGTTGCTTTAGACAATATTGGGGATATGACAATTGCTATTGTAGCAGATGCTGCAGGAAATAAAAAGTCCTCTCATGATGGGTCTTTAGAATTAACAAATCGGTTTAGACAAATCCTTACGACGCAATTAGTCAAACTTCAAAAAAATGGAAATCTTTCATCGGAAGATATTGGTGAGGCTCTGACTCAGGCTATCATTCGAGCAGAACTTGTCACAAGGAGTGAGGGACAAATGGTCGGTTCCACAATGGCATGCACAATTATTATACCTTCCGGTGAAAAGAGATATGCAATCGGATTTGGTCTTGGTGATGCACGTGTAATGCTTAAAAAAGAAGATGGCACCGCAAAAGACTTGACTCCAACAAATTTTGAGAGCCCTTATTCTGATCCAGGACCGACTTTTGGAGCTGGTATAAAGAAAATTGTTCCCATCTTCCAAGAACTTAGGAATGGGGATACAATTTTATTAGGATCCGATGGCTTTGGTGACAATATGGAGGCTAAATCTTTGGGGAAAACGCCCATACAGGTGCTTAAAGAGCTAGATTTAGCTGGCAAGCTGGACAATCATCCTAAATTAAAAGCGTTTGCTAAAAATCCTGAAGAATGGATTTTACAGGCTACTTCTCCCAGCGATTGGACCTTCAACACAAGGAGAGATGATTCTGAGGAGGCAGCAAAAGCTCGAGAATGGCAGGGCTCTCTTAGCAAAGAATCTAAAGCCCTTCTTCAGGAGTTGCATACTCTTTATTCCGAACATCTACTTGAAGAAATGGATAGAGCTGACATTGCAGATACAATATACACGCATTGTACAAAATCACCTTTTATTGAGGCGAGTTTGTTCGTATTAAAGATGGAGGAATCTGCGAAAGCTAAAGCCGCAGACATCGATCAAAGACTAAAATCTTTGTATCAACAGGAAAAAGATCGAATTTTGGATGAGCTATGTATTGAAAATTTAAAAAAATATAAAGATTTTGCTATTCAACTGACCGATCTTGATGGAAAAAGTGAAGAACTCACACAATTATTTAAAAGTTGGGATGAAGATCCTAAACTTGCACATGAATGGTTTAGTAAAGATGTTAGACTTTCTGATAAATTCAAAGATAGACCGGGTTACGAAGAAGCTGGACAGCTCAAACTGCAAATTGATGGAATGGTCAATGAGAAGATCTCCCCTTTTTCTGCTACATTAAAAGCACAGCAAGAACTAGAAAAAGCCCAGGTTTTAGATAAATTGTATAGAGAAAATTTGGAAACATATAAAGACTTCGCGATTCAAACGACTGGTCTTGATAAAGAAAGTGAAGAACTCACACACTTGTTTGCAAGTTGGGATGTAATTCCTGAAGAAGCGCATTTGTGGCTTGGATATCGTGCAGGAAAGCCGGATGATTTCAGCTTAATTGCTGTAACGGTGAAATAAGCCAAGATTTGAGTTTATCTAATTGAGAAACAACAATTAGATAAACTCAAATCTTGATATCAATTGGAAGTTGCTTTTTGAGATTTTTACTCAATGGACTAATCCGTTTGAGGTAAAGTTTCTGAAGCCTCTTTCCACTTGAAAAAATGGTAAAGAGGGACCCCCATTAAAAGGGCACCTAGCCCAGCGCTGAGCTGAATCCATGAAACCTGTAAAAGTAGCCAAAAACTCAAGATTAAGGCAGCGACAGGAATAATCACATAGAATGGACCATTGATTAACGGTTTCCACTCTTCACGTCTGCGCAAAACTAAAAGAGCTAAGCAGGTGGGAATATATTGTGTAAATCTCGCGACAACATTCAAAATCGCAAGCTGATAGAAGTTCCCAGATAAAGCGATAGCACATGCAAATAATGCAGTTAGCAATGCAGCTACATAAGGGGACTCATACCGATTCTTAGTTCCGATAAACGATGGAATGAGCTGATCTTCTGCCAAAGCAACGGCTACTCTCGGACTCATAAATGAAGCGACTAAATTAATCCCACCAATTGAAATCAGCATCCCAATATTTACCACATTTTTGCCCCATTGTCCGCCTAATGCATGTGCGATGTCAGAAATAGGAGTTACGCTTTCGGCAAGTTGAGGTCCTAAAACACCAATGGCGACAATTTGAATTAAAAAATAGAGCAAGGAGCAAAAACCAATCACAATCACTAAAGCGATAGGAATATTCTTTTGAGGATTTTTCATTTCTTGGGCTGCAACAGCTAATGTTTCAAATCCCGTAAAGGCATAAAAAACCATGAGGAGTGCTTCTTTAAAATTGGTCTGCTCAATTTCATGAATGGGAGTTAAGACAAAATGCTCGCTTTTTAAAAAAAACAGGCCAATCAGAGCAATAAATAACAGGGGAATCAGTTTGGTAATGGTAATCATATCATTCAAAAACTTAAATGAATGAATTCCCAGTAGATTCAAAGTTGTGAAAAAGGTGATCTGCCCGACAATTAAAAAACTGCGGAATGGTTCTTCAGCCAGGATGGGAATTAGAGTACTTAATCCTGTTGCAAAACCTACAGCTAAAGTGGCCCATGCAATAATACTAATTACCCACTTCATCATTCCAACTTCAAATCCTACAAAATCTCCAAAGGCTTCACGGGCATACAGATAAGCAGCCCCATTTTTATTGAAGAGAGAGGCACATTTTGCGAAGCAAAGAGCGATAGATGTAATAAAAAGAGTGGCTAAAAGATAAAGAAAAGGTCCCCACGTTTCGACAAGAGCCATCACTTTTCCGGGGAGAATAAAAATGCTGGTACCGATCATGCTGTTAATTCCCAGCAGGATGATACTTAAAAGACCGAGCCTTTTCGAGTTAGATAGACCCATAATCCTTCACTTTTTGAATAAAGTAATTAAATATTTTTTGCATGTTGGTATCTGATGCGATCATCATTTCAGGGTGCCATTGGACACCAAGCATGAAGTGCCCATCATTCTTCTCTATTCCTTCAATCATTCCATCTTTTGTCTTAGCATTGACAGTAAAACCATTCGCGAGTTCTTTAATTGCTTGATGATGAATGCTATTTGTCAAAAGAGACGATGTTTCAAAGATTTCTTCTAAAATGGTGCCAGACATTAAATCAACCTGGTGTGTAGGGACATGCTTTTGCGCTTTTTGGCAATGCTGAATCCCTGTATTCACCATGTGTGGAATATCCTGATAGAGAGTTCCCCCAAATGCGACATTTAATAATTGCAAACCTCGGCAAATTCCTAAAATTGGTTTGTTCGTTTCTTGTGCAATTCGCACAAGATGCAGTTCGTGGGTATCTCGTCTCGGAAAAATAGTCCCAATCATGGGATGGGGTTGTTCTCCATAAAGCAAAGGATTCACATCAATGCCACCTGAGAGGATGAGTCCGTCAATCTGATTCATCTGTTCGCGGACAATTTCCTCATTTTCCACGAAAGGCAGCATTAAAGGAATTCCGCCAGCCTGGATGATCACATCAATATAGGAACAATTCACGTATACACGTTCTTGGCCGAGTTCTGGTCCCGCTGTTTCTAATAAAAAATTAGTTGAAATCCCGATAATTGCTTTTTTTGTACGCATGAAAAACCAATAATTGATAGAAAGATTAAATTTTAAATAAAAATTATAACAAATTGTCTCACAAAATGTCAATTTGATTCAATTTTATACATATCCACAATAGGTTAACTTTGCAATAAATCTATTTAAAAATAATTAATTCATTTGAATGGAGCGTAATTACTCTTGTCTGTTCTAATATTATTATTTATAATAATGTTAATGGTTATAATTAAAAAATAGGCTTATGCAGGAGACCATCATGTTTTTATTAACACCACAATATACAGATTTTTATCCCGATTTTACCCGTACAACTGACAAGATTGATGAGAGTGATAAAGTGGTCCAAACTTTACATGAATTTGATGCAGACAAAGAATTGTTGGGTATAAAAAAAGATAAAAAAACGCAGTCGCAATCGCTGGTACATATCAATAAAGATGATTATACCATTAAAAATAGGATTCTCTCGTGGTTTGGAAAAGGCAAATTAGCACATACGAAGTTCGATCTTTATGACGTATGTCGCTATTTGTGGCATTACGATTTTCAAGTTGAAGACAAAGAAGTGCACAAAAAAGTTTGTGATATAGCGGGTAAATTTTTGCTCCGTCCAGGGATGTCTTTATATAAACGTGCGGCATACAAGTATGCGCAATCACCCGAGCAGCTTGCCACTTTGGCTCTATGGATAAAAAATTCCAAAAAAGAAGATGCTCCAATATATTTTGAGACAGATGCAAGAAAGTTTACCCTATATACGAATTCTGCGATGGAGGACTCTGATTCTTCTGTAAATTCTGAGAAAGTAAAAAAAGTTTTCCGTAATCTTTGTATTTGGAGTTCTCCTAAATAACAAAGTTTGGGTGAGTAGGGAGGAGCCGAATCCTTCCACACGAAGCGAAACATACAAATTTCCACAAGCCAACCAACTAACACAAGGTCTTCCTTTGAAAGAGGAATCCCACAGCCCGATTGCGGGTATTCTAAGCGAGTTCTGGTTCTCTATTTATAGTAAAAAATCAGTTTAAATTTCGATAAAAAACAATAATGGATAGGTGGCTTAAATTTAATAAAAGTTAAGACGAAATCTCTCGTAAATCGATTTGATTCATTCCATGCATATCTGCAGTAAGTTATCCCAATTGAGAATGTACGATAAAGTAATTATAAATTATAATATTGTTATAATTTATGTGGTTTTTTGTAAAACATGATAATTTCGTTGATTTAAAATTAATTGTATTTAATTTAAATTACTAGTTGCGCGCAGATTTAACTTATTCATTTTCAAAAGTTTGGCTAAGTATAAGAGCGTTAAATCGGGAGAATATAATGATAAGAACGGACAATGGTCAACCTGAACGATGGATCGAAGCAACAAGGGATGCGTTTGGAGTTCCTCACGCTAAAGTTGTTTCGGAGGAAGCGACTCAAACAAGTGATAAGCCAATCATTGGTAGATCCCCGAAAACAGAACCTATTTCAACTCTCCCAAAACGTTCACTCCCGTCTCAGCAAGTCTGGCGGCATGAAACCGTAATGGGAAGAATTGTTAATTTCTTTGAACAATCCGTATTTATATTAAGAAAACTTTGGCCAAAGCGTTCACCAAAAGTTGATCAACGCTTAATGGCTGCTATCCATGCAGATCGAATATCAGCAGCATATCCTGGATTGCAGGTAGCGCCCTTAAGTCAAATTTTGAAGTACATGATCCCTTTTTTGAAAGCTCAAAAAGGAGAAATGGCACCTCCTAAGGGTTTGATTAAGTCGCTTCAAAAATGTGCAAAGTGGTCATCAGAATTAGAAAAAATTGGGACTTTTTCCAACCCGGGGAAACGAGCTGAGCTTTTAAATGTTTTCTGTAAAAATCTTAGTCAAACAATTAAGGATCTTCCTTCTGGGATATCGTGTATTTTGCCTGGAGGATGGGGACAAGGATTGCAAATTCATCCAGCTTTATATGAAATAACAAAAAATCCATCGGGATCTTACAAAATAAGAATTTTATCACGGGATTTGTCCGTAAATCCTCATGCGACGCTTGCTTCTGCTGGAAAGTTGAAAATATATCCGGAAACAACTTTCGATGATCTAACAGCCGAAGAAATTTCAAACCTAGATTGGTTAAATGCTCTTTTATCTTTGCAGCTTCCCCTTGCCTCCGGAATTGGCAGGGAAGTTAAACCAAATACGGTTTCCCCAGACTTTAATTCATTAAGTCAGCTATTTTTACCTTTTGCCGATCGAATAGATCAATCTCCTAAGCCCATCGAAAACTATCAATCATTTCTAAAGAACCCACTGCAAACAAAAAATGTTTGGATGTTGGTTGATATGATTGGAATGGGAGGAAAAGTGTCACTACCAGCTAAGGAGCGGCGCAAACTGCAAATCAAGGTTAATACCTTGTTCGAATTTTTCGAAGTCGTAAAAAAAGATTTATCGAATAATTTGACTAATCAACTTCTTCTAAAAGAAGGGGTTCAAAATGTCAGTCGATTAACAAGCTTAATGTTTGCAGAAGGACAATTGTCGGAAGCTGAAATAGCCGTATTAAATAGAGAATGCGCTGCAATCGAGCGGACGATTGCAAAGGCTAAAAACGAAAAGGTGCGAACCTCTAAAAAAAATCCCTTTTTGCAGAAAAGCAGGATTACCCCTTTTGTTTTTCACAAGAAGGAATTGAATGTTAAACCTTTCAATTCCAAGTGGATTACTAGTCTTAAAACAAGCTCTTCCACTATGCCTGAGACTCAAATAAGGATAGATATACCAGAAGAAATCCTTCAAAAGAGTATTTCAAAAGAAAAAAATGAATATGCTTATAAGCTGAACATCGATTCGATTCCGAAAGTACTTTCTGGCTTATGTAAAGAATGCGAAGAGCTAAACAGTAAAAATGAGGATTATGACTTACAAAATCGCATCCTTGATTTTGTCTATGCGATTGAACTTCCTAAAATCACGAAGCCGCAAAAAACCGAACATTTATATGACTATCAAGGAGGATCCATTAATTGGGATGAAATGTCCCCAGAGCTTCGGCAAACTTGTTGCGTCGAATTAGGAAAAATAAGCAAGTTTTTAGTTGAATCTGCACTTAAAACAGAGACAGTAAATCCCGAAAAACTGATGACGGTTATCAAAGTTGGGATTTTGCAAGAATATCTGGTTCGGCTTGATTCTGATCGAACGCGAATCAATGATAGTGTTGTGATAACTTTTTGGCCTCAAGTCCTAAGTGAATATCTAAGAAATTTTAGCGCGCGTTTAAGAAGTTACTCCATCAGAGAAGATCAATTAAGAAACGAAATTATTGATCAATATGGATACACAACCTATATCTCAAGTTTTTCTAGCAATGCAAGGCCTTCACAAAAAATTTTAACAATAGAAAGTAGAGATTATCCATATCAAAGAAGTCGAAAATCACAAGACCAAAAAGACACTGTTAGGTATCAACGTCCACTACAGTTATTTGCAAATAAAGTTGGTATTCCTCTACAAGTTTTAGCTCTGGATCAGCAAATGGAACTTTTCCAAAGGATTTTTCAAGTTAAAATGTTGGGGGTAGAATTTATTGCCAATGAAGCGAGCGAAGTGGCTCATTCTGCAAGGAATAAAAAATATCAATATGCTCCTGTTCGTGCGGCAGCTCAATATGGTCAATTTCCAGATAAAAGAGGACGTAGCCTTAAAACGGAAGAAGCGATTAGAGACAATCCCGAAAAAATTTTTGCAGATTTGCTCAAACGATTAGATTTCCCTTTTCCTCGAGAAGCAAAAAACTTACCGAGCTTATCAAAGCCTGATCTTGCAGATTTACTTGTTGCTGTAGGTAAAAATGGCATTATTGAAACAATGGGGTTACTTAAGCAAAAACCCTATCTTTTAGAAATTCCTGATGTACGGGCGTTACTTGAGCACGTCATTTTTGGTGGGTATCACGATGAATATGATTATGAAAAAAATACACTTCACAATCATTTGAAAGATAATGAAAAACTCGCACGACTTTTAGCTGATTGGATCAAAGAGCAATTTAAACTTTTTAGTAATCGTGGAAAGATTCCGGAAACTCTTTTTATGATTTATTTAGCGCAGAGCCTTGAAAATCTTTCTCCTGATTTAATTCAAAATCATCGCATTGATTTTGAATTTCCTGATTATACTCCGTTAATTAAAGAATGGGCCTATGCATCTTTAGATCATAAAAATCCGGAATTTGAATATCGCCATATTCTTTGGACCCATCTTTTGCTGATGTATGAGAATTTAGATCAACTAAGTACAGAGCAAATTGTGGAATTTTTAGAGGGCAATGCTATTTTAAATAGTACTTCAGCCGAAATATATGAATTGGATCCACTACAACAAATTCGTGTCCGTACATTGCGTGAAAAATGGAAAAATCCGATTAAATTATTCTTGGAAAAAGCGGAATCAAAACCCGTACTTGAAAAAGTTTTGGATTCAATCTGTCTTTTAACAAACTCTCCACCACCAGGAAAAGAATGGGTAGGAAGCTTCCCGCTTTATATGGCCGGCGATTACCAAATTGATTTGCTCAAAGGAACTTTGAATAATAAGAAAGAAGGCTGGTCCACGCAAAGTATGCCTCTTGAAATTAAAGAAAATCCGGTGGTTGGTCAGGCTTTAGCTAAAATGAGTATTGTAGGCTTTTCTTCTAAGCATACGCAACGTGATGCAGCAGATTTTTACCATCTAGATGATCCTCAAAATCGAGCAGTGGTTGTTGTTGCTTCTTCACAGAAAGATGTGTGTGTGTACAGGGAAATCACAAGCAGAGAGAAAAAATATTGGTTGCGATATGTTCCTAAGGAAAGCCTATTCGCCTTATCTTCTTCGTCGGACAAGGGAGAAGAACTCGCAGAAGTTGGTTTAAAATCCATTTTAAAAGCGATTAAGCAATATAAAAAGGCAAAAAGTGAGTCAAAACTCTCTGAATTTTTAGATCAGCCAAACTACAGTTTTTGGGTAGACTCCAGAAAGCCTTCCCATTTTTTTGTGATGGATGACAAGGGAAATGCTCTTTATTGGATCTCTCTAAAACAAGGCAAAAGCAAACAAATTATTGATCATGTCATAGATTTAAGAGTTGAGAACGAACAAAAAGAAGCGAAAGTGGGGTCCTTGACCGATTCTATGCATCCCGTATGGCAACAGTTAAAAAGCTTGGATTCGCCTTCAAATATTTTAGTTTGGAAGACAAAAAGCAAAATTCAAAAAGTTGAGTTAACGCGCTACGGCTTAGATTTTATTGAGAGAGATGGAAAAGTTGTGTGTGCGAGTTCTCCTTTGAATGGTTGGATTTTAGAAGTGACCCCTTCTGAAAGTACCTTAAAAAAAGGTCTTCCGCATGCTTTGCTTCTAACTCATCCAAAGATCGCTTCGCAACATAGACTCATTGTCCCTCAATTAACAATCGAACCTAATATACTTGAGTTTTCCTATCGATTATTCTTTAATGCGATAAAAAGTACATTAAAGGGGCACTTCCTTTCTTTAGATAAGAAAGATCCTGTAAGATCCGATTGGAAATTGAGTGCTCAAGAAGGAAAGCAAGATTATTGGATTTTTGACATAGACCCTATTAGTTTAAATCTAAAAGAAATCTCCGAGCAATCGATAGAGCCTTATACATATCTTGCCAGAGTCGCTCATTTGCTAAATCAGCCAGAAAGAAGCTTAGAATTTCTTCTCTCGTTAACCATAAATCCTAAAAAATGGGTTCAGGGAGACGTTAATGCCCTTCAAAAATTCATAACAGATGATTCGATTAAGACACCAGATAACATTGCTCTTAAGCTTCAGGCAGCCTTAATTGGGAAAAAATTAGCGCCCAGAGCCCATAAGCATGCATTCACAAGGGCAATGGCGGAGCTTTACAAAGAATATCTGCAATATGGGGGGAAAATTTCAGGTTTGCAAAGAATTTCTGCAGAGCACGAATTGCTTTGTTTGAGAGCTTTGGAAGAATATGATGAGCAATTTTATCTTGCCAATGCTCCTATGCTATTACAAAGGAAGGAAGCTCGTAAGATGAAACCTTTAAAGGCTGAGCGAGCTTATTTTCAAGATTCCAAAATCGAAACAAAAATTTCCAAATTTAGTAATGATTTGTTACGTGAATTGAGGGAGAGACAAGAAGACTCTACCTACAAATTTCTTTCTAAAGATGCGTCGCAGCTGGGAACTCAGTTTATTGAGATCTACAAAACGATCCTTGACAAGGATGTTACAAGCCAAAATTTTCGGCGTCTAGAACTCACCTTGCGTTCATTACCAGATTTAAAAGATCCCAGAGCAGGAGCGCATGTCCGTCGGCCTGAATTTTATCAGACTTTGCAAAAATACTTGATAAAAGTTCTCGATATACGAAAGACGGGTGATTCAATTCCTTTTCCAAAAGTCCCCGATCTCTATTTAAAAGCGAGTAGATTTTATGAAGAAGAGAAAGGACAATATGAAGAAACCGTGGAAAATTTACAGACATTCCTTAGCGAGTTGGAAAATCTTGTGGAAAATTTTGAGCAAGAGCATCCAGGTTCAGATGAAAATGTGAAAGTGTCTGCGATTGAATATGATGTTATGCAATTAAAGAGAGAATTTGATGAGTGTTTAGCGAAGGCTAAATCTAAAAATCCGGATCTTATATATGACGAATTAAGCTTAGATGATTTAGAACAAGCTTTAAGTATAAAAAAGCCTCTCATGAGTCTCGTTTCACTTGATCCTTCTGTTGGACATTCCATTTACTCGAAAGAGCAGCTTCAAGAGTTTTTTATTGAAAATACCGTGATTCCTCCCATTCCGGTTCTCGATCTTTCCAGTTTAAAGCAGGCATCAAACGCTGCTTTAAGTGCGGCGGCAATGGAGCTTGAAAACGAGATGCGATTAGCAAAAGAGCGTATACAAGCGCAAACGCCCATGATGTTTATAAAAGGAGAAGACTCTCGTGCTACATTAGAAAAAAATCTGTGGGAAAAAAGAGCTCAATGGGATGCAAAGCAAAAGGCTGCCCGTACACTTATTTTGACTCTTGTGCAAGAAAAAAGTGTTCCTGTCTATCTTTTAAAGCAAAAAGCTAAAGCTGTGATAAATATTGATCTAGAACTTTTATTAAAACATTTTTTGCAAAATGATTTAGAAAGTTTGACGGAAAGCTTACCCGAGGGGATTGAATTCGATAAACTTAAGAATGCCTTAGGAGACTATCTCTTAATTATAACCGATCTTCAACGCATCGATGCCGCTCTGGATGAAATCAAACAACTCAGTGATAAAAAAGAGGGATCTTCCCCTATGGCTGAAGCTTCTTTGTACGAGCTTTTGACAGCAGAAAGACAATATAATCCTCAAGAAAGCCCTCAGCTACTATTGTTTGAGTATATGTCTAATCTTCTTCTGCGTGAAGGTCAACTCAAAATGGTTCAAGACTTTATCCAAAATCCTGACAGTGTAAGGCAAGCCGTAACTGGGGCGGGTAAAACTACTGTTATTCTGGTTTTGAGTGCCTTGATGCTAGCAAACGGTACGAATCTTGTAACAGTCAACTTTCCTAAACAACTTTTTGAAGAGAATTTGCACGATCTAAAAAACAAGCTGGGTAAAATCTGTCAAAGAAGTATTTATCCGCTTCAATTTAACATGTCTACTCCCATACAAATTCCAGACAATCATTCTCCATTGGGCCAGATCTCTCTTTTTAAAGAAATGTACGAAGATTTATTGCATACCATCATGAAAAAGGGCGTGGTGATTTCCACGATTGAAAGTCAACAGGCTTTAGAGCAAAAATGGATTCGTCTGATTGATCAACAATCCAGGCAATCACCAAAAGAGATTTCTCCCATTGAAAAAGAGCACCTAATTTATTTAACAAAAATTCGAGCGCTCATGCAAAAACATCAATCAACCATTCTGGATGAGTTCGATAAAGCTCTGAATCAGCGGGAAGAAAGGCATTTAAAAGTGGGTGTAGCTCAACCCATTCCACCATTTATTTGGCAAACAAGCCTGGAATTATATGATCTCCTTTTAGCAGATCCTGAGCTAGGTTTACAGCGCAACTTGCAAGGCGAATCGTTAACAGAAGTGCAACGAGATAAGGTAATTAAGCGAGTCGCAGCACAAATGGCAGAAAAAATAGCCAATGAGCGAGGCATTCAAAACGAAAGCAAAGAAGCTTTTATAGATGCTTTAAAAGATTACTTTTTGGGAGAGAGTGAAGATTTTCTTGCAGAAGTTCAACATTGGTTGCCACAAGAGAAAGACAAGATAGCTCTTCTTAAAGATCAGTTTTGCACTTATTTACCTCTGACATTATCTAAAACTTGTCAGGTGAGATATATTCGCTCCAAGGATGGTGAACATACAGTGCCTTGCCTTGCAAGTGACATTCCGCGTGAAAGCTCTGAATTTGAGCAAATTCTTGAACGTGTTAATTACACCATTCAAGATCATTACCAGACAGGGGAAAGGGAAGAGTTTATTCATCGATGGATTTTTTCCAAGAAAAATACGGCTGAAGCTGCCGTCATGAATGGATTTTATGAAAGTATGGATGAAACCCCTGAAGCTAAAGTGTTTGAAAGCTTTTTCCCTGGGAAAAAGCTTAGCGCAACATTGCCAAGCCAAATCCTCGATTTAATCCGTGAAGTCAATGCAGATCCTCTTCGTATTCGACGTTTTCTAGAGCTTTGTTTGGCGAAATTAGAAGTTTCAACAGGCAAAATTAGTTGCGACGGCCATAATTTAGTGGCCATGTCTAAACACACCGCTGGTGCGTCTGCGACATTAGGCTCATTGCATGCGCTCCCTTCTTCTATGCAAATTGAAGGCGCGGAAGATAAAGGAGCAACAGGCAAAATGGTGACAGCAATGCTGCTAAAAAGTGGAGCGTGTGATGGTTCAATTCCAAAAATGTTACGCTATAATCCTGAACATCCTGAAACATTAATTTCTGAGGTTGTGAAAACAGATTCAGATATTCAGGTTGTTATTGATGGAGCTGGCGTGGCGGCCCTCCATGGAATGCCGTTTGGAGTTCCTTCTCAGCAATTGCTAGATGGACAACCTTCTAGTTCTCGCATCCAAGGGGTTCTATTAGGCGGTGCTGGGAATCGTCAGCAAGTACATACGCGAAAAGGGATTCTTGCTCCTGAAGCAGCGGGATTAAAGCCTAGTGAATTGGGTGGTTTTTTTGACGAAAGCCGTGCAAGAGGGGCTGATTTTAAAATGGCACCTGGAGCTAGAGCCCTTATTACAGCGAATAGTAAGCAGCTATTTGAGGAAGTACTTCAAACTGTGGGCCGTTTAAGAAGGGCAGATCAACGCGCTTGTTACATTGTTCCGAAGGAAGATCCAGTTCAGGATGTATCAGATCTGATTAAGAAGTCTCTTCAAAATAGTGTTGAAAGAGAAGCGGACGATTTGTTTCGCGCAAAAAAACACGAATTGCGCGACATTGTGCGCAGTGAGATGATTGCAGATTTATTAGCACGAGCCGAGAATATTGGGTTAGAAGCCATGTTAGGCCGATATCGAGAAGACTTTGTGGAACATCAGATTTTAGTCACAGAAAAAAAGGGCGATCTATCTATCCCCGGCTCTTACTTTGCCATGAATGCGATGATTAATCGTATGGATAAAGATCCGGAAACCGAGTTGAAAACTTTGCAGGATGGTTATCTGGAAATGGTGAATGAGTTAGAGCTGTCCAAAGCGAGAGAACGTTTATCGAAACTTAGCTATCCACCAGAGTTGCTTCTACGATTACCCATAAAAGTATTTGGAGGGAGTAGTCCGCTATTAGATCAAGAAGTTGAAATTGAGACAGAAACTGAAATTGAAACCGAAACTGAAGTTGAAATAGAGATAGAAAGTCAAGCATCTCGTGAATACTATAGTTGGATTAATTATCCTGACAAGCATGCTCTTAATAAGTTTCATAAAGCTTTTGATCGGAATATCAGCTTTTCGGAGAATTTTTTCCCTTATAATAGGAATGAATTATCGAAACAAAGACAATTGTTCGATCGTTTGCAAAACCCCGTGCACTATATTAGGGTGAAGATCAATTGGAAAGATAAGCTGCAATTGGTTATCCTAGATACATTAGATTTTTTTAAAGAATTTAGCAAGCCTGATAAATCACAGAGCATTTATGATTTGCGTTTGAAAAAATTTGTTTCTGGACCTTTACTGACTAATTCTGATTCAATCCAACCTAGATTTAACCGTTTTCTGGCTCAAATACGCTTCTTTAATGGAGAGCATGACCATTATCCCGAAGATGAGTTTAGAGAGCTTATCGTTTGGCTTTCTGAACAAGACCCTTTTGAAATGGAGAATTATTTCAAAAATCAGATCTTGAAGTCGCGTCCCGAAGATTTACAAAATTATCCTTACAGTCCATTACGAAAGCTATTTAAAGAATTACAGAAAAAAGCAGGCTAAGATCGAAAGATTTTTTATTCAGACCACTATTTCAGTGATCTTTCAGTAATTAAGTTTTAGGGAAGCGGGAGAAGTCAAATCCTTCTTCACGCAGCGAAACGTACCTGTCCCTCCCAATAATGATGTGGTCGTTTACACAAATTCCCACAAGCCGACCAACTGCAACAAGGGTTTTTGTCACATCAAGGTCTTCTTTTGAAGGGGTGGGATCGCCACTTGGATGATTATGAACCAATATCAGACTCGCTGCGCGATGCCGAATGGCTGGATAAAAAACTTCACGCGGATGCACAACGGTAGCTGTTAGTGTTCCCAGCGCAACAGTTGGGGAACAGATGACATAGCCTTTGACATCTTGTAAGATTGTCAAAAAATGCTCTTGCATAGCCTTTTCCAGATCATCTTTCACTAAATGGTAGGCATGTAGAGGCGTTCGAATTTGAAATTTGGCAGAAACTTGGGTTCTAGATAAACGTTTTCCTAAATTTAATGCTGCTTTTAGTTGAATGGCTTTGGCTGTGCCCAAACCTTTGATTTGGCACAGTTCCTCAATGGTTGCGTCAGCTAAATTTTGCAAGGAGCCAAAACGGCTCATAATCTCTTGAGATAGTTGCAAAATGGGCATGCCTTTCATTCCACTTCCTAGTAGGACAGCAATGAGTTCAACCGAGGAAAGCACATCAGCTCCATGCTGTAAAAGTCTTTCTCTTGGTCTTTCAGCGGCAGGAAGGCTTAAAACAGAATAAAAAGCCTGCGTTTCATTCATGAAATCACATAATTTTTTAATTTATTGGCTAGAGCTACAGGAAGATCTACCTCAATGAGCACATCGTTTTCTTCGTAATCTTGACTAATCACATTGCCGCTTCGACGAATTTCGCTCACAAGGGCATACTCACTTTGTGGAATACGTAGATTTAAAGTTTTTCTTTGCTGGCTGAGTTCACGCAGCATCATCTCTTCCAGCTCTTCAAATCCCCGCCGATGCAAAGCCGAAATAGGGACGGTGCGTGGATATTCTAGCCTTAAGCGTGTGGTCAACTCATTTTGCTCTGCTTGGTCAATTTTATTTAAAACGGTGATAATGGGTTTATCTCCAACGCCTAGCTCTTTCAACACTTGGATTGTCGTTCTGGCTTGTTCAAGAGCCATGGGATGTGTCGCATCAATCACATGCAACAAGATATCTGCTTGAATGGCCTCTTCAAGTGTGCTTTTAAATGCGGCGACTAGAAGGTGTGGGAGCTTGCGAATAAAGCCTACAGTGTCAGTGACTAAGACTTCTTGTCCCGTTGACAAAGGAAATTTTCGAGTTGTTGTGTCTAATGTGGCAAAAAGTTTATCCTCTACAAATACATCAGCATCAGTTAGGGCATTTAGCAGTGTGGATTTACCAGCATTCGTATAGCCGACTAAGGCAAAGACTGGGATTGCAGAACGGGTTCTCGCCACACGTTGAATTTCACGATGCTCTTTAACTTCTTGGATTTCACTTTGCAATTGCTCTAAACGCTTTTTGATTAAGCGTCTATCGATTTCAATTTGCTTTTCTCCTTCTCCTTTCAGATAGGCTCCTCCACCAGCTCCTCCCGATCCGTGCTGGCGAGATAGGTGAGACCATAGACGTTTTAGTCTTGGCGCTTGATACTTAACGCGGGCGTATTCAATTTGTAGACGTGCTTCCTTGGTTTTGGCACGTTGCGCAAAGACTTCTAAAATCACTTCAGTTCGATCCATAACGGTTAACTGAAAGGCTTTTTCGAGATTGCGTTGTTGGCTGGGTGAGATTTCATCGTCAAAAATGATAAGATCAGCAGCGCATTCTTTACTGAGCGTGATTAATTCCTCAAGCTTACCTTGAGTAACGAAAGTCGCCGCATCAACCTTACGAATTAGACAGGGGACTTTTGCCACGATTTCGACCCCATATGTTTCAGCAAGTAGTTCTAGTTCGTCTAGATGTTCTTCGCAAATTGCGCGCTGATCATTTCCATTGAATGCAGAAACAAGCAAAGCTTTTCTTTTCTCTTGCGCATTCTCTTCTTCACTTGATATTTTAGTCCCCTTTTGCACTTTTTTCCTCCCGGATAGCAGAAAAGAAGTTTAAACATTTTCTCATATTTTTTCTAGTAGGTGCTTTATGGAAGTTGCAAATCTCTCACTTTTTAATTGGGGTGGCATGGAAGAAATTCTTCTCCCCTTAGAACAACTGGATGATGAAAGTCTAAATGCTGTTGCCAAAACTTCTTGGGCTGGATATCAATGTGTTTCACTCATTCGGAAAAAACGAGTGAAAGATTTGAGTCAATTTGATGTGCCCAATCAACCCCAAGATCCCTATTCAACATGTATTTCAGAAAGGATTTATAGCTTAAAAGCAAAGATTGAAAGTTCAGATTATGTTTCTTATCAAATGGTTTCGACAATCAATAAATTGACTCAAGCGATACATCTAAAAAATGCCTATTGTTCAAGTTGTCCTGGAAAAAATCCAAGTTGTAGCCTTGACCAATTTGTCAGAATTTTGCGTGCCATGAATGTTTACGATGAGTTAACGGACGAGCAATTTTTTCGAAGAGCCTATCATCTAGGAACACATAACTTGGCACTATTTATACCGACAGCCGTTAAAGCAACAGGAGAACTTTTAATAATCAATTATGTCCAAAGTTTTTATGAAAAAAATAATCGCCAATTTAACTCTGTCACTCTAACTAGCGAGCTTTTTAATAGCTATACGCTTTCAGAAATATTTAATGCAGTTTTCATGCCGGAGCGCAGTAAAAAATTACAAAGTCTTTCTCACGCAGGTATTGGGGTATATGTTTCGATGAAAGATGTCCAAGAATACATGAAAATGCGGGTTGTTTATGCAAATTCGGGTAAAAAATCGAATGCGAGGCCATCATAAGCCAGGCGGACGTGCTCTGGAAGATAGGCATTTGTTTTTTCGTGATCAAGCTCATGCGCAATATGCGTAAACCATACCTGTTTTGCTTGTGTTTTCTCAGCAAAAGCGAGAGCTTCGTCCACAGTTAAATGTAAAGGGGAAGGAGTAAAGCGCAAGGCACTAATAATTAAAATTTCCGTGCCAGACAAGTCTTCAAAAATGGATTCAGGATAATGTCGAATATCTGAAACAAAGGCTAGATTTCCGCATTTAAAACCATTGACAGCCATACCACCCTGCTCATAGGTGAAATAGCGAAGCTTGGCAGACAGAAAATTCACTTTGCCTCTTTCATTTTCTAACAAGTGGATATGCATCTTTGTGGTGAGCTTGTAGTGTTCTTGCGGTTGAAAGATGTAGGCGTAGCGATACTTAAGTTCATCATATGTTGCTTTTGACATCAGGCATTCTAAAGCTTTGTGGGTATGCATGTAATAAACGCGTAAGTCATCAATTCCCGCACTATGATCATGGTGGGCGTGAGTAAAAATCACCCCATCTAAGCGGTCAATTCGATTGATAAGCGCTTGATTGCGATGATCAGGTCCTGCATCTATCAAGATTTTTTCAGTTCCAAGTTGAATTAATCCGGAAGGACGCATCCGCTTATTAAATGGAGAAGGAGAGGAACAGACTGCGCAATGGCAACCGATGACAGGGACTCCCATGGATCCGCCTGTTCCTAAAAAAGTAAATTGACCTGTAGTTTTCATGGCGATTCATTAAGTATTTTTTGCACAATTGCATAAATGTGCGGATGATAAAAATAAGCTTGTTGAGAATTTAAGGTTTGCTCTCTTAATTGAACACGAAAAAAATCTCCTTTAGCCGAAAAATCGACTTCTTGAAATATGCTCTTAAGAGGAGAGGCTTGATTTGAGGACCGTTCTTCGACAAAAAGAGTGAGCTTTATTGGTTGGGGGTGTAAAAAGGCGTCAATCATGTCGTCGGAAGGTGTTTCTATACTTTTATCAGACGCAATGTAAGCATAAAGATCCGCATATTTTGCCGACGAAATTTCTTTTGTGATCCACTGGTGTTTCTCTGAATCGAAGTAAGAATATTCGATTCGTTTGAAAGATAATGCAGGTGCTTTTTTATTGCGATTTTCTGCGAGGGGATAGTTAAGAGTTTGGATAACATCTGGAGAAATGAGAATGTGATTTAGGAGGTATTGATTTTCAGATTGTGACGTATACATCATGTAACCCAGCGCTAATACAGCGCATCCGATAGCCGATGTCATCACAATCAAAAGATTTGAAATGTCTTTTTTTTGATTCGAATCCATATTTTTTACATCCTTGCCATGATTAGCCTTTATTTTTCTGATTTTTTTCTTTCCTGTCTATCTAAACTTTTTTTCTTAAAGCAAATGGATTTTTTTTTCATAATTATGCTTTAAAAACATATTCTTAAAGCTCTTTGCAAATTTGAGAATATTGATGTTTAAACGAATAATTCTCTATATCTAATCCTAATGTCATTACGAAATGACTTAATATAAAAGGAGCACTTGTGGAATGTCTACAAGCGTTTATAGCTGGATCGAATATTCGCAGTGGAGTTCTTGAACAGATTCCTCAAAGTATTTAAATTTAAAAAAAAGACATAGCTTTTAGGGAGTTGTGTCTTTTTTTATTTAAAAATAGACAAAAAAATCTAATTTAGACATAAATGTATATTTACAGGAGGAATATCATGAACTTAAAACAATTCTTTGCCATCGCACAAGCGATTGGATTACTTCTTCATCCACACGGAGAAGTGGTTATTCATGATTTAAAAACGGGGTGTATTGCTCACATTGTCAATAATCTTTCAAAAAGAAAAGTCGGGGATGAATCTTTGCTTGATGAAATAAAAAATCTTTCAGAAATTCCGGATGTTTTTCCCCTTTACTTTAAGACGAACTGGGATGGAAAAAGAATGCGTTGTGTGACGGCAACCCTTAGAGACCGGAAGGGCAATCCAATAGGATTACTATGCATCAATGTGGACTTGTCAAAATGGGAAGACATGCAAAAATTTCTGCAGGGCTTTATGGAACAAATAGGGGAAATCACTAAGCCAGAGGCTCTTTTTAAAGATGATTGGCGTGAAAAGATTAATGAATATGTTTTTATTTATCTGCAGGAGCATGGTGAATCCTTGAAAACCCTCACAAAGGAAAAAAAGAAAAAATTGATTGAAGCTCTGCATATAGAAGGGGCTTTCCAAGCTAAAAATGCAGCTTCTTACATCGCAGATGTTTTAGAGATTTCAAGAGCCACCCTGTATAATTACTTGAGGTAATATGCGTCTTCCTTTTTTTAAATTGGAAAATTTTTTCAATACGTGGGAATTTAAAGCTCCCTATTTGCTTTGCTCTTCTGATAATGAAGCCTTAACGTTACAAGAACTTTTAAGCTTTTGCGATTGTGAATCAAAACATTTATGGGAAAATTTAAATCTAGGCTATACACACTCTACAGGTCATCCTTTGCTTAAGGAGGAGATTTCGCATCTCTATACAAGGGTTAAAAAAGGTGGCATCGGAACATTTGCCGGGGCAGGCGAAGCCCTTTTTGCTGCCATACATGTTCTTTTACAACCAGGTGATCATGTCATTGCTCCGACTCCGTCTTATCAAACCTTTTATGATTTACCAAAAGCATTAGGAGCAGAGGTTTCCCTTTTTCCAATTAAGGACATACAGGGAGAGTGGGTGTTTGATGTGGATGACATCAAAAAACTCATCAGGCCAAACACGCGCTTAATCATCATTAACTTTCCGCATAATCCCACAAGTTTAACGATTGATAAAGAAACACTTGAGGCAATTGTGGCGTGTGCCCGAGCTGTGCAGGCTTATCTGCTTTCTGATGAAGTATACCGATTTTCTGAAAGATCTCCTCTTGCGATGCCTCCTGCTGCGGATTTATATGAGAAAGCTATCAGTATAGGCGTGATGTCAAAAACTTTTGGTTTAGCAGGCACGCGGATAGGATGGTTAGCAACGCAAGATCAATCATTGTTAGCAAGATGCATGGAATTCAAGTGTTATACATCGCTTTGTAACAGTGGACCTAGTGAAATTCTATCGGTTATTGCCTTACGCGCAAAAGATAGCATTATTCAGCGTAACATGCAGATTATCGAAGAAAATCTCAGTCTTCTGGACACATTTTTTCAAAACTATTCAGATATTTTTCGATGGAAATGACCTGTGGCAGGCTCAACCGCCTTTCCAGAACTTTTAAAGCCGATTAAAATAGAAAATTTTGTAGAAGATCTTATCCATGAAGCTGGCGTTTTATTGTTGCCTGGATCCGTTTATGAGTATCCAGGAAATCATTTTCGCTTGGGTTTTGGCAGAAAAAATATGCCTGAAGCATTAAATCGATTAGAAGAATACATTCAAAGTAACTTGAGATAGCCATGACATTCAAATCACATCCGATCCATTATCGATTAATCGATGTTTTCAGTAAGGTTCCTTTAGCAGGCAATGGTTTAGCGGTCTTTATGCATAATGAGCCGTTGAATTCCGAACTCATGCAAAAGCTGACACAAGAATTGCGGCAATACGAGTCCATATTTTTGTCTGGCACACATGACCCCACAAGATTTCAGGCTCGCATTTTTACCATGGAAGAAGAATTAGATTTTGCGGGTCATCCTATCCTTGGCGCTGCCTGTTTTTTACATGAATTGCAAAATGGAGAAGCTTGTGCATGGACTTTTGATTTACCAAACAAACAAGTCCAGGTAGAGACAGTCAAAAAAGCGGGGTATTACCATGCAACCATGGAACAAGGACAGCCACAATTTTACCCTCCTTTAGAGCGATCACACACGTTGGAAATCTTAAAGGCATTAAATCTTTCAGCAAGAGATATTCATCCTAACTTACCTATGCAGGTTATCTCGACGGGCTTGCCTTATTTGATCGTTCCTGTTTCATGTGATCTTCAGAAAATATGCATTGTTTCGCGCAATTTAGCTGAATTGCTCGCTTCGGTGAAAGCCAAATTTGCTTACATTTTACAAGTGTCGACACTTGAAGGAAGAACTTGGGATAATGATGGACGAGTAGAAGATATTGCAACAGGCAGCGCAGCAGGACCCGTTGGAGCTTATTTAGTTCAACACGGTATTACAGCAATCAATAATCAATTTGTGATTAATCAAGGGCGTTTTTTGAAACGTCCAAGTCAGCTTTTTGTGCAAGTCAGTGGCCAGACGAATCAGATCATCTCGGTGAAAGTTGGTGGGGATGTTTGCATGGTTGCTCGAGGTGTATTTGACGAGATAGAAACATGAAAATCATGACTAAACAAGACATCCAAAAGGTACTTCACATTCCAACCATTTTAAATGCGATTGAAGAGGGATTTGTGATTTACAGCCAAAGGGAAGCCGTGGTTCCTCCTGTAAGCACTCTCTATTTTGATCATCCTCCCGGAGATAGCCATATCAAATATGGGTATACCAAAAAGGGGAGATACTACGTTGTTAAAGTCGCTTCCACCTTTTATGAAAATTCAAGCTTGGGTCTTCCAAGTGGAAATGGCTTAATGCTTTTGTTTGATAAAGCCACAGGAAAACCAGAGGTCCTTTTGCTGGATGAAGGGTTTTTAACAGATCTCCGTACAGCAGTGGCAGGCTGTATAGCAGCTAAGTATTTTGCGCCTAAAAACATCTCATGCATTGGAATCGTAGGCACAGGAATGCAAGCCTATTGGCAGCTCAAATTGCTCCCATACGTGACGAATTGCCGCAAAGTTAAGGTGTGGGGACGCAATGAATCTAAAATTAGAAAGTTTTGTGAAAATCCTGAGCTTGCGGAATTTCAACTTCAAGCAGAACTCAATTTAAAGCAATTATGTGCTGAGTGTAATCTTATTGTGACAACAACTTCAGCCTCAAGCCCTTTGTTACTTGCGAGCCAAATTAGAAAGGGAACTCACATTACTGCAGTTGGTGCAGACGACGTAGGAAAGCAAGAGCTCGATCCGAGGCTATTTTCAATGGCAGATCGGATCATTGTCGATAGCCGAGAACAATGTCTTCAATTTGGAGATACTTCATATGCATTCAAAGAGGGAAGGCTCAAATCAAGTCAAATATTTGAGCTAGGAGAGGCGATTCTCAATCCTCAGAAGAGAAGACATTCAGACGATCAATTGACGATCGTTGATTTAACAGGTATTGCGATACAAGATTTGCAAATCGCAATGTCTGTTAGTAAGGATGGTTAAAATTGCGTATTTAGGTAGTAATTTTGTACCTCTTCATCTGAAGAAAATTTTAAAGGACCGGAAACTTAATTTTTAACACATTTATCGAATATTTCTTTTGTTAAATAAATAAGTTGTACTGAACTATTTTCAGTGATTATTAGCTTAATTTTTGCCGGAAATTCCTTGTCATTTTTAAAGATTTTTCTGCAAAATAGATGCCAATTTTTCGCTCGCTGGAAAACAAAGTTTATGATTGCTGCCTTCAAGGAAGAAAAACCGATTTAGGATTTATAAAAGCAGACCGCTAAAATGGATACTTAAAAAAATGCCAGTGGCAAAATTTGAACAAATATGGAAGTTTGATTCATATAGATAAAAATTTTTAAAATAAGCATCTTTCGATCTGTTCTTAGCAATGTTTGAAAAATATTTTCAAAAAAGAATGGATTGCTTACTTTGAAAATTTGGGCGAAAAAAACAGCTTTTGACTTCCAGCATTTCCTAAACGACACTTTCATAACGAGGCTTTCAACATGTGTATATCGCCATTTTCGCGATGTAGGGGTTCCTTTTCCTTTAAAATCACTCTTTTCCTTTTGATTTTGCTTTCTGTTTGTCTTACTCCTATAGAAGCGACTTATATAAAGCGTTATACAACAACAGACAATGGCGGTATTCTTTTTACGGGCAATACGCTAGGATTAAGCAAGCTTGCGAATAAGAATGAGCCCGGAACATGTGATTCAGCTGGAGCCTTTATTACAGCTGATACCACTCAGAAAGTTGGAAATTATCTGCCAGGTACAACTTTAAGCTGGCAGCAAAATAGCTCCTCAGCTTTCTTAGATCTCCCTCAAGACAGCACAGTACTCTATGCTGAACTCATTTGGTCTGGAAGTTATGGATTTCAAAATGAAATCACCGGTAGCGAACCGAATACTCCTATCACTCTTTCAACACCTCAACACATTCGTTTTCAAGTTACTCCCGATCCCACGACAAGCCAAACCGCGATAACTCCTGGATATTCCACTTCTGGAAATTATATGCGAAGTGCAGATGTCACGAGCATTGTGCAGGAGGGTGGAGGTGGCAAATACACCGTTGGAGGCATTCCGGCAACCATTTCCGCCCATGATGATACCCACAATGCTGCAGGCTGGACACTTGCTGTCGTGTTTCGAAATGGTTTAATGTTGACCTATAACATGACTCTTTTTGTTGGCTGTGAGCAAGCTTCATATACGACAAATCTTCCTGCGTCAGTTTCTGGTTTTTGCGCTCCTCCTTCTGGCGCTTTAAAAGGCAATTTGTTTATCAGTGCAATTGAGGGAGACGCAAACAAAATGGGCGATCACATGCTATTTGGGGATGGCTTGCCTCTTACAATCAACAACAATTCTTTAGAAGGGACGAATAATCCAGCCGGAAATTTTTTTGGTTCCCAGATTAATACATTGCTTCCGCTAAACAAAACAGCCATATCAACGAAGCTAGTCGATAACGGGTCCGGTCTTTTAGATACACGCGGTAGCTTCGGTAATCATAATTCTGATCCCGTGAGGGGAATTGTCTCAGCAGGTAATAGGCAAGGGTATGACATTACGAGCATTGATATTTCCGATATCATTAACTACAACCAAACATCTGCTTACGCTCTTGGAACAACAACAGGGGATGATTATACCATCAATGCTTTGGGAATCCAAATTCAAGTCGGAGCTCCCATCATTACAGCGACAATGCAGGTGAATTCACAAAATTCCATCGAAGCTGTTTTAGAGGAAACCTTGACCTTTACTTGTAAGCTTCAAAATGATGGAACAAGCAATGCTGTTGCGGTGACTTTTAAAGATATTTTGGAATCAGGTCTTGAATATGTTCCTGGCAGTTTTAAATTTAATGAAGTTCTTCAGAATGATCCGGATTTAGTTGAGGGCTTTGCTTTAGGAAATCTATTAATCGGTCAGGCAGCGATGTTTGAATTTAAGGTTCTCGTCACCGACTATCCTTCTTTCGGGAATATTTTTTATAATCAGGGTATTCTCGACTACCAATCACAAACCTGCCTGAATGCCACATTGGATCTCGAAGCCATCACAAATACGGTTTCAATTATATTACCATCGCAAGATATTCCAAATCTAACAGTCTTTAAACTTGTGAATTCAGAAGAGTCTATTGATGCTTCGGTGGGTGAAGTTGTGACATTTACGTTGAACATTGATTCATGTGGATTAGGAACAGCTCTAAATGTTGTATTAAAAGATCCTCTTCCACAAGGGCATACGCTTATTTCGAATAGCGTTGTTGTGGATGACGTTCTTGTAGATTCAGACCCAGATCTTCATAACGGCATTTTAATTGGAAATATTTCTTCAGGGAAGACTTCAAAGGTTATTTTTAAAGCTTCCATTAATGATTATCCGCCCGAAAATAATGCTTATTCGTATACGGCAAACGCAGATTTTCAATATCTTCCATTTCCAAGTGAACCTGTTGGTCTTTCTACGACTTCAAATACGGTTCGTACCAATTTTTCTTTGCCACCTCCACCGCCGCCACCTCCTCCATTTACTCCTGTTGTTCCTGAAACTCCCCCACCAAATTCAGCTACCGGAGTGATAAAAAAATGCGAATCAATTAATCGAAAGGATTATTGCTGCAAAGTCCAATGGGAAGCGGCAAATTCTCAAAATGTCTTATTTTATCGCATTTATCATAAAAGTAAAATCGTGGCTAAAGTGGACGTGCATTCACCTTTAATTTACCGAACTTGCTTAAGATCAAAAAAATCCATACAAGCATTTGAAATAACTGCTGTCTATCCGAATAACGCAGAAAGCCTTCGTGTAAAGGTGAGGATGGGTAATGAATAAAAAAACTTTTAGGAAACAACTCGTTTTTTTGATTTACTTGTTGATGCCTTTTTTGGCACATGCCGAGATGGCAATTGAATACCGGACAGCGGCATTCTTTCCTTCAAACCACCTGTTTCGACATATATATGGGGACCTGGGTCCCAATTATCAGCTTGAAGCTTCCAAGTGCGTTTGTTCAAATGTGGCATTGTGGGCCAATACCGATTTGTTTATTAAGCACGGAAGGATAAGAGAATGTGGACCATCAAAAGTTAAGCTTGTTAACTTAAGCTTTGGACCAAAACTCATTTATCCACTTTCTTCCCGTGTCAACTTATATGTTGGGTTAGGAGCTAGTATTGCGAGAATATGCATTAAAAATAAAGTTCACTGCGAATCGAATAGCGCATATAAAATGGCTGCTGGAGGCGTTTTTAAAAGTGGAATGAATTTCTATTTGTGTCAGAATCTATTTTTAGATGTTTTTATAGACTATCTATATCAGCCCATCCACTTCCATAGGACTATAGATATAGGAGGGATCAAAGTTGGAGCTGGAATAGGCACCAGATTTTAAAGCGACCATCTATTTTGTTAGAGTCTTTTGCCTTTCCGCAATAGCTTGTAAAAGTTCTGAAAAGGGCTCCCGTCCAGTTTTATTTTGAATGGATTGCAAACTGATTTCAATCTCATTTAAAGCATTGAGAAATTGAATACTTAAATGATTAAGCGTAGGTGGACGTTCGAAGTTTAGCGGTTTAATCGCAATCTGGTTGAGAATATCCTTTGCTGCGGCATAATTTTTTTGTGCTAAGTATACTTTCGCAAGGCGAATTTTTACTCGAGTTGCAGCTATCATTTTTTCTGCCTTTACAAAGCTTGAGATAGCTAACGAGTAATAATGAATAGCTTTTGAAAAGTCTGGATTAGGTTGTTCCACATATAGTCTACCAAGATTAGACAATATTTTTGCCTTGAGCCCTTGATTAGCTATATCGTTTTCAGTAAAGATATGGAGTGCATTTTCTGCGATTTCGATCGCCTTGCTGTATAAGAATAGTTGGTGGTCATTGTCTAGGCTTTTTTCTGCTAAAGAGCGATAAATCACCGCTTGTAAGAAAAAAGCCCTAATCTTAAAAGCAGGGTTTTCGAAATGGGAAGATAAATCGAGAGAAAGTTCGGAATAATCAATTGCATCTGCATATTTTTTTTGAGAAAAAAAAGCCGTCGTTAATTGAACAGAAAGAATAGCAGATTCATAAAGATGTCTGTTCTTTAGGGCGTTTTCTAATTTTGGCAGTCCTTCGTTGACAATTTCATCCCATTGGTCCCTTTTTGCAAGCTCTGTAAAGCGATTGGAAGTTGGAAGCATGGGAAAGCTACTTTGCATCAGAATTCCTTTGGTTACATCAATTCATGTAACCAAAGGAGAAGATTATCAGCAACAAAAGAATTGCTAATGAGTCGAGGAACCATTTTAATATACGCTTTAGCTTAATTATTTTTTCGAAACCTCTGCCCTTGCTGTATCTCATAGAAGAAGTATATTCGGCAAAGCTAAAAGATTTGGGGGATTGCATAAATGTATTCTTTTGGTTTAGAGATTAAAATAACTAGCTTTTTTTTATTTTATCACTAAGATTTTTAATCTAATTAACTTGTCAATAAGCTTGGGATTTTAAATGTGTTCAAAACAATGAGAGTTAAAATGCGAAACAATATTTATTCACATCTGTCAATATTTTTAGCCTGGTCGTGTAAAATGGCTGGAAAACCTCTTACGTTCGTCGTGGCATTAACTTTTGTTCTTGTTTGGGTTATTGTAGGATTGATTTGGGGATTCAGTAATACTTGGCTTTTAGTCATTGATACAATTGCTACTATTAATGCCTCATTAATGGTATTCATTATTCAAAATACTCAAAACCGAGAAAGCAAGGCTTTACATCTTAAAATTGATGGACTTATAAAATCTATTAAAGAAGCAGAAAATGAGCTGATAGCAGTTGAGAAATTAGGTGAAGAAGAGCTAGACCAAATTCGAAAAAAAATATTTATTTAGGAAGCATGATTGGACACATTTTAGTGTGATTTTTTAAGGAATTTCATCCGATTTATTTATGATGAAAATCTTACCAACACTTTTTTGTATCCGAGATTGGGGATAAAAAGAGTTTTTGTCTTTATCATATTTTGGATTGAAAGGCTTTTGAAATTATAGATAAATTTTAAATTACCTATCCTTTATCCTTCCAGTAGTACCCTTGCTGTTGCAAACCATGAACGAAATAAACTTCTTCAAAGGCTTTTGCAAATAAGGCTTTATCATTGTCTGTGATGAAAATCTGCCATTCTTTCATCTGATGCTTAGTTTTAAACTCGGGTGTTACAGTAATTCCTGATTCGGTAATCAGTTTTAGAAGAAAATTATTTTTAACGATAATTTCTTTTCCTGGTATTAATTCTGCAACCGGCTCAGTTTTAGAAGGACTCATTAAAAGCTTAGTCATACATACTCCTTACATTAAGCAGACCTCAGAATTAATAATCTTCATCGTGTCCCCTTTCCCATGATTCCATTAGATCTCTAATGATTGTTCTAGCACTTCTTGTATCCATATCTTCACGAATTTTTCTTCCCGCCACCATCATCCAGTTAATAGCAGATTCAGGCATTTCTTTCTTTTTCATTTCCATTGCGTATTCTTGCAAAGCTTCTTCTGAAACAAGTGGTTTTAAATTTTGGTTGAATTGCTCGTCTTGAGATATCAAAGCAATATAGTCTAGTTTTAAGGCGTTGCCATATTTAGGCATACAACTATCGTGGTCAATTCCATAGGGTGCATATACATTGCTTCCAGATTCTTTTTTGAACAGAATATTTGCTGAATGACGATCTTCATTAGAAAAGAGCAGATCAAAGATGACTAAGCGGTGCAATCCATCTCGTGAGACAGGGGCATTATCGAGTCTGTCCATATTGATCGCTCCATCTATAAACATTTGAGCAGATCCAGTCCAACCGTTCATTTCCACATAGACTGTTTTGGGAATAGGAAATCGGCCATCGATATTCACCAAGGATGCTGCATGTTCTCTTTCTACAAGCCTGGAGGGATTGCATGTTGCTTCATCTTCAAAAGAAGAAATTTCGGGTTTGAAAATCCATTGTTCTTTACTGTTTGAATCACGCAAAATATACGCATGATTGATATTTTTAGCTTCTAGCGAACCAAGGGCTTGTAGATATTGTCTTGTCCCGATAACAGGAAACGCATCAATTTTTGCATGGATTTCATGGATTTCATTTAAAAAATTTTGAAAGTCTTCAAGATCTGATTGATCTTTCGCATTAAGCCCTCCTTCTAATTTGGATTTCTCCTGAAGTCTAGTCACCTCCCTCTTTATTGCGTCAATACTTTTGGAGTCGATAGTGAAGATCTTTTGTACACTCTCTGATGTGATATATTTTGCGGATTCATCTGCTATGCTTGCGCACGCTTTGCCATCCATTGCGATAAGACAATTCCTTAGACTTTGGAAAACATATGCAGGATGTGGCTGAATCAAATTAATATTTTCTAAGCCTTTACCGCTTAAATCTTCTAATGGGGGGGTAAAAAGCAGTTGATGAATATTTTCAATGGCTGCTGTGGAGATAGGATTCGGTGAATTTAGGAGTTCACTCGCACTTTTAAATACAAAATGGATGAGGTCTTCACGTGTTTTAATTATTCCCTCTTTAATTTCTTTTTCCGCATTTTGGCTAATTGTTTCGTCAAATGCTTGGCGAATGTTAGCGATAAGAGGAGCCGTAAAGTGATGATCATCTAATCGTGCCGCCTCCTGTAAATCAGGTGAAGCCTCTATTTTGATTACTTTTTTTACTGGTGATGACGACTCTTCTTCTTTTTCTTTTTGATCGAATTGATCAATTTCACGCTTCCGTTTTTCTTGATCTAAAAAAGCTGATTTCTGCTTCTCAAGACTATTTGAGTCAGGAGAAGCGCTTTGAGAAGGGGAATATCTTGTATCTTCGCTTTTCTGTTTCTCGACTTGGCTTTTATCTGTTGTTTTTTCTACAGAAGAAAGCTGCTGGCCATAGGGAATATAGCCGCCAGAATGTAAGCCTTGTTGTTGTTCCATGGTTTACCTATTCTTTTTGAAGTAAAAATACAAACTGAAAAGAATAAATAATAACTTTATAATAACATGGATTTAATTTTTATAATCAAATTAAAAATTAAAAACGTTGTTTTATATGGAGAACTTGTAGAGTTTGGATGCTAATGGATGGTTTTGAATAAATTTGATAAAAGTAGATCTACTTAATAAAAATGCAGTTTTAGAAATAAATTTTCCAGCGTTATGCCTATAGAGGAAGATCGTTCTAGTGCTTTTCTAGCATCGCTAATGGCTTTTTGTACGAGTTCAATAGATAGTCGATTTCCTTGCTGAATCGATTGCTCGAGTTGATTGTAAGCATCCTTATGAAACAGAAAAGTAGGATCACCTTTGACGCGAATCAGTTCTAAATCTCGATACCAGCTCAGGATAAAATCCAAAAGATGGGTGGTTTCTCGATTTGTTTGCACCGATACAAAACCCTCAATTTCCTTCTCAAGAGATTCTTTTTGAACGGCTGTTAAGTTTTCTAGATGACTAGATAATTCCTGGCGCATCTCCTCTTCCACTTGCTTTTTGGATTGCTCCAATTGGTCGGTTAGTTGACGGACGGTTTCCAAAAGAGCTCCGTAGGAAGAAAATCGACCCGCAGCTAAAAGAGGAAGAAGAATATCTTGGTAATAGGTTTTTTTTTGTGAGCAAAGGCGCGCTGCCTGGACAAAGGATCCTTTTGAAGAGGCTGCAATCGTTTGAGCTTCCTGTTCTGTTTTTTGGAAGTTCTCTTGAACAAATTTAACCAGGTACTTTTTTTCAACTTCTTGAAAATAAATTGTCTGAAAACGAGATCGAATAGTGGGCAGTAGGTTTTCTGGTAGCGAAGTGAGAAGAATAATCACGCAATCCAGAGCAGGTTCTTCAAAAGTTTTTAAAAGGGCATTGGCACTATAGGGGAGCATTCGCTCCGCTTCATGAATAATAAAGACTTTTCGTTTGGCTTGATAGGGAACAAGGTAGATTTCCTCAGTGAGTTGTCGCATCGCATCAATGCTATGCATGCCCAGTTTACCTTCAGGTCGATAGATATGTAAATCCGGATGCGTTTCGGCTTTAACTTGTTTACGTTGATCTGCGGAACCATTTGTTAGGAGAATTTCGGCAAAGGCCTTGGCGAAAAGACTCTTCCCTATTCCCTCGGGTCCTGCAAAAAGGAGGGATTGTCCAATCGCATTTTTTTCGATCATCTTAATCAAATAGTGCTTGATGGGATCATTTCCACAAATGTGAGAGAAATAGGTTTCCAGTATCATAAGCTAAGTAAACGATCAATAGTCGCACGGGCATCGCGCAAAACAAGCTCGGGGGACATGCTTGCATCAATGACATGATAGCGACTGGGGTTTTGATGAATCAGTTTAAAAAATCCTTGGCGAACGTGCTCATGAAATTCTAACTTTTCGGATTCAATTCGATCGATGGAACCCATGGGAGCATCTTCTTTGGCTGCGTGTCTAGTTCTTGTTAGACCAACGTGTGGATCGATATCTAGGTAAATCGTTAAATCAGGAACTACGTTGCCACACACAAATTTGCATAAATTTTGAACAGCTTCTAGTCCAAGACCGCGAGCGACACCTTGATAAGCAATTGTGGAATCATTAAATCTGTCACACAAAACAATTTTTCCTTTAGTAAGCGAGGGGAGGATAAGTTCCTCAATGTGCTGGGCACGAGCAGCCAAGAAGAGTAGAAGCTCTGCTTTGATGCTAATGGAAGTTTTAGTATTTTGCTGAAGGAGCCATTGCCTGATGGTGTTTCCCAAGGAGGAGCCGCCAGGTTCACGTGTTGATACAACATCATAGCCAAGTTGTTTAAGATCGGCCTCGACTTGTTGAATAAGCGTTGTTTTGCCAGCCCCTTCACCCCCTTCAAAGGTGATGAAACAAGGGCACTTTTTCAGTGTAGTCATATGCATTTTTTGTGGCAATTTAGAAGGCTGCAGAAATAATCTGCAGCCTATCAGTCATTTATTCTTCATTTTCTTCAAAAGGCGTGTCGAGTTCTTCTTCTTCGATTTCCTCTTCTATGACTTCTTCAAAAGCTGGCTCTTCGAGATCTGAGCCTTCTTCTTTCGCTAGAGGAGGAGCAGAAGGCTGAGTGTCTACTTTGGCGTTATCCACATCATCGGACACTTCCAACTTTTGGATGGCGACAAGGTAGTCTCCTTCTTTCAAGTTAGCAAGTTTAACACCTTGTGTGTTACGACCCATGACGCGCAGATCCTTCATGGTGATTCGCACAGTTTGACCCTGAGCAGACATCATGACCATGCCATCTTCGTCCGTTACACAAAGAGCACCGACCACATTTCCGTTTCTTTCACTTGTGATGATTGAGCGTACACCTACACCACCTCGGTTTGTTTGGCGGAAATCTTCGACGTTGGAGCGTTTACCAAATCCGTTTTCACAAACAATTAAGATGGTTTCTGTTCCATTGACAGCTTCGCAGCCGACAACATAGTCGGTGTCATCTTTAAGAGTAACCCCTTTTACGCCGCGCGCCGTACGTCCCATCGGCCGTACTTTGCCTTGATCAAAGCGAACAGCCATCCCATGGTAGGTAAATAGCATAATTTGTTGGGAATCAGAGACCAAACGAGCTGTGACGACTTCATCGCCTTCCACAATATCGAGTGCCCAAATCCCTTTTCGTCTTGGATGGCTAAATTCAGAAAGTTCTGTCTTTTTGACAATCCCTTTTTTGGTTGCCATGAGGATATAAGCTTGTTGTTCGAAATTGGAGACACGTAGCACCGTTGCAATTTTCTCATCGGGACGAATATCTTCGAGAAGATTGATTAATGGTTTCCCTTTTGATTTTCGGCCTGTTTCAGGGATTTGCCAAACTTTGAGCCAATAACAACGACCCAGGTTTGTGAAAATCAGGAGGTAATCATGTGTTGAAGCCACATAAAGACCTTTAATTGCATCTTCTTCCCGTTTTAAATGCATACCGGCAATGCCTTGTCCACCACGGCGTTGTTCGCGGAAGGTGTCAACTGGCATCCGTTTGATGTAGTCATCTTCTGAGATCGTGATGATGACAGACTCGTTGGCAATTAAATCTTCCATGTTCACTTCGCTTTCTGCCGCAATAATCTGTGTTTTACGTCCAGAGCGATGATTCTTTTGAATCTCTAGCAATTCTTCACGGATGATGTCTCGAACCATTGCTTCGCTAGCTAAAACGGCACGCAAATAATCGATTTTTTGAAGCAGTTCACGATATTCTTCATTGATTTTTTCATATTCTAGTCCTGTCAACTGGTAAAGTTTGAGGTCTAGAACCGCGTTGGCTTGTCTTTCTGTTAAGTCAAACCGTTGAATGAGTTCATCGCGTGCTTCTTCACGGTTATTGCTTGCTCGAATGACACGCACTACCTCATCCATGTGCTGGATGGCTTTGAGGTAACCTTCCAGAATGTGCGCGCGAGCTTCAGCTTTGTTGAGTTCGAAGCGTGTACGGCGACGAACAACTTCGATGCGGTGATCGACCCAAGCAGCGATAAGTTGCTTGACGTTCATCACTTTTGGCAAGCCTTTATCTAGGGCAAGCATGTTGCAGCCGAAGGTGATTTGCAGGTCGCTATATTTAAATAACTGGTTAAGAATAACCTCGACAATTTCGCCCCGTTTTAGCTCAATTAGAATACGCATTCCATCTTTATCGGACTCATCGCGTAAATCGGCAATACCTGTGATGGTTTTAGAGTTGATCAGATCGGCAATCTGTTCAATTAAGCGGGATTTGTTGACGTTGTAGGGGATCTCATCTACGATTAAGCGTTGCTTATCCGGATTTTCCTCATTTTCTTCTACACGAATGACCGCGCGCAAAAGCAGGCGTCCACGTCCTGTGTGGAAAGCTTCTTTGATACCACGATATCCGCAAATGATACCGCCAGTTGGGAAGTCTGGAGCTGGCATGACGCCCATGATTTCATCGATCGATACAGCAGGGTTTTGCAAGACGAGCAAAGTTGCTTGAATGAGCTCATTTAAGTTGTGAGGGGGGATATTGGTCGCCATTCCCACTGCAATACCTGAAGAGCCGTTGCATAGCAAATTGGGAAATTTAGCAGGAAAAACAGTCGGTTCTTTTTTGGTTTCATCGTAGTTAGGAACCATCTCGACTGTATTTTTATCTAAATCTTCCATGAGTTGTACGGAAGCATGTGTTAAACGGGCTTCTGTATAACGCATCGCAGCAGGTTGGTCACCATCTACTGATCCGAAGTTTCCCTGTCCGTCGACCAGAGGATAGCGCATAAGCCAGCCTTGAGCCATGCGGACGAGCGTAGGGTAAATGACTTGTTCGCCGTGCGGGTGGTAGTCACCAGATGTATCACCTGAGATTTTGGCGCATTTACGATGCTTCCCTCCGGGGCTTAGATTTAGCTGGCGCATTGCATACAGAATTCGCCTTTGAGAGGGTTTTAAGCCATCGCGTGCATCTGGCAAAGCTCGGGCAATAATCACCGACATGGAATAGCGCAAATAGCTATCTTTCATTTCATCTTCAACATTACGAGGAACGATAATCTCGTTTTCAGTGTAAGACATTACTTCTCCTGGAGTATAACCAATGATTAAACATCTAGATTTTTGACTGATAAGGCGTGCTGTTCAATAAACGCACGTCGAGGTGGTACAGCTTCGCCCATTAGCATTGTAAACATGTGGTCTGCAGCTACCATATCAGGCAGTGTAACGCGTAGAAGGGTACGCTTCTCCGGATCCATTGTTGTTTCCCAGAGTTGATCGGCGTTCATTTCGCCCAAGCCTTTATAACGTTGGATTTCGATCCCTTTTCTTCCATTTTCGCGAATGAAAGCAAGAACTTCTCCTAGTGTGGAAAAAGGTGTGCTTTTTCCTCCATCTTCGATGATGTCCAGTAGATGGCCATCTGCGATGAGATAGTGGTTGAGGTCGAATCCAAAAGAATTTAAGCGACCGACTAGACCTTGCAAAGAGATATCTTCATATAATTCAATGAAATTAAAGCGCGTTGGCCGGAAAGTACGCATCTCTTCTGTAATTTCAGATTCAGGAATGGAAGCGAGTGTTTCTTTGTGGCGTTGTTGCTGTTCTTCTTCATCGTTTTGTTTAAGGACTTCGAATTCTTTGATGGAGTAGGCGAATTGTGAGCCTTTTAATAAGTTCACTTGGAAGCGAGGAAGTCTTCCTTCTTCATTTTTCGAAGCGAGGAATTCTCTAAAGGAAACCCCTTTTCGTTCGATGCGAGAAACAAAAGATTCAACTTCGAGCAATGTACGGATAAGTTCTTGCATTCTTTCTGCATCAAGTTCTGTATCTTTTAGTTTAATTTTGATGTCGCTAAGTCCTAGTTCGAGCATGTAGTCATCCATCTCTTTTTCAGAGTGGATGTAACGGCTCGTCTTTTTACGTGTGACACGATAAAGAGGAGGCTGAGCAATATAAATGTAATTATTTTCAACAAGTCCGGGCATGTGACGATAAAAGAACGTCAGCAAGAGCGTACGAATATGAGATCCATCAACGTCGGCGTCAGTCATGATAATAATTTTATGATAACGCAGTTTATCAATATTAAAACCATCGCGTCCAATTCCACATCCCAGAGCAGCTACCATGGTTCCCACTTCTTGGTTACCTAGGACTTTTTCTAAACGGGCTTTTTCGACGTTTAGAATTTTACCTCGAATGGGGAGGATCGCTTGAAAGCGACGATCTCTTCCAGATTTGGCGGAACCGCCCGCAGAGTCACCTTCAACGATGTAAATTTCGCAAAGAGCGGGATTTTTTTCTTGGCAGTCTGTGAGTTTTCCTGGCAGGCGTGCGCTATCGAGAGCGGATTTTCGCAAAGTGAGCTCACGCGCTTTTCGTGCAGCTTCACGTGCTTGTGCTGCTAACATCGCTTTATCTGCGATAGATCTTGAAATGGCTGGATTTTCATCTAAATAGATCACAAGCTCTTCACCGACGATTTGCTGAACAACAGATCCCACATCGCTATTTCCCAAGCGTTGCTTCGTTTGTCCTTCAAATTGGGGGTTGGCGACTTTAACGGAAATAACAGCCGTTAAACCTTCGCGCATATCCTCGCCCGTGATTGAATATTTATCGCTCTTGAGCAGTCCATGATTTTTGATGTAGGTATTTAAAACGCGTGTTAAAGCAGTCGAAAATCCTGTTAAGTGCGTTCCACCGCTGCGAGTGGCAATGTTGTTAACATAGGAATAAATGTTTTCGTTATAGCCATCATTCCATTGCATGGACACTTCAAATTCAATCGGTCCATCATCACCCTGGCGTGATCCGTGAAAGTAAATGGGCGTCGGAAAAAGGGGTTCTTTATTTTCGTTCAGATAAGAAACGAAAGAGAGCAATCCACCGCTGTAGCAGAAGTTAACGTCATCTTTGTCGGCATCGCGTTCATCATGGAAGTAAATATTGATTCCTTTATTGAGGAATGCAAGCTCTCGCAATCGTTTGGCTAGGATGTCATAATCGAAGGTTGTTACATTCATGATGGTGTCATCAGGAATAAACGTGAGTTTGGTGCCGCGTTTGGTGGTTGTGCCAACAATAGAAAGTGGGCGAACAACTTTTCCTTTAGAAAATTCCATTTCGTAGGTGCTGCCTTGGTTGTAAACCTGGACAACCAATTTCTTGGAAAGGGCGCATACGCAGGATACTCCTACGCCGTGCAATCCACCCGAAACTTTATACGTGTCTTTGTCAAATTTACCACCAGCATGCAAAATGGTCATGACCACTTCGAGGGCAGAGACATCGCGTCCTTGTTTGAGCGATTCTTTTTCGTGTTTTTGGATCGGAATTCCCCGTCCGTTATCTTCAATTGTTGCGGCGCCATCTTTATGCAAAGTGACATAAATGGCGGAGCAATAACCAGCCATGGCTTCATCAATACAGTTGTCTACAGCTTCATAAACAAGTTGATGTAATCCATTGCTTGCTGTGTCGCCAATGTACATACCTGGGCGTTCACGCACAGCTTGCAGTCCCTCTAAAACAGTAATAGAGCTTGCATCGTAAGCTTTTTGGGCTATTATATTATCTTCTGAATTTAACGTATCGTTAGCCATTCAACAACCTTGATAAATGATTTAGTCTTATGCTTGAGGGGATTTTAACCCATTCGAAACACAATTCCTTTGATCATGACTTTTGGAAACTTTTCTCTCAAAATTCGTAAAATTCTAGGCTTTTCATTTTGATTTAGCAAACTGTGCAAGGTAGAATTTTTGACTTTGACGACAAAAATGCCGTCAGAAAAAGAAACGGCCTGGGTCATTCCAGCTAGCTTAGGTCCGATTACACCTGGCCAAGCAGCAAGGACTAGATCGGGATGTTCCTGATATTTTTCATGAATCCGTGCTAGGACAGCGGTTAACACATCGCTGACTTGATGAGTCGTGACTTCGGTTCCGTCGTAGTCCTTTGGGATGCGTCGTGTGTTTTTTCTCACGATTTCCTCATGGTCATTATGAGCATTTACTATAGCACATCTTTACACAGTGGATCAACACTTTATTTTCTCTTCATGAATCAAGTTTGGGAATTGGCTTTCAAGCACAAGGACAGCAGCTCCAAGAAGTGACGCGTTTCCTTGTGTGGCAGTTGCGACAACCTCTAATCTTTGAGTGGAGGCGGCAAGCGCGCGCGTTTGGATCCCGGCTCGGATTTCTTCAAGAAAATGAGGGTATCCAGATAAAATTCCTCCGCCGATAATGAGGCGTTTCGGGTTTAAGGCATTCACGATAGAGCTTGCGCAGGCAGAAAGCGCGTTGGCCGCATCGCTAACCACTTCGATTGCGATAGGATCATGCAGCTTCATCGCCTCAAAAACTAGAGCAGCGTCGATTTTATCGACATTTCCTTGAGCTAGTTCCAAAAGCGGCGTCAGTTTTCCGTGTTTTTTTAATTTTGTTTGCGCTCTTTTGGAAATTGCCCATCCGCCGCTAAAAGCTTCCACGCATCCATAATTTCCACATGTGCAAAGAGGACCATTCAACTCAACCGTCATATGTCCGATTTCTCCGGCTGTATAGGAATTACCCGAAAAGATCTGATTGTTGATCACAATTCCACCACCGACGCCAGTTCCCAAAAACATGCAAACAAAATTGGCGCATCCTTTTCCGGCTCCAAAAATCCATTCGCCTCTTGTCGCGGTGCGTACGTCATTATCTATATAAATAGGCAGGGATGTGAAACTTTCTAAACGTTTCTTTAGTGGTGTGTTTTTAAAAGGGAGGTTAGGGGTTGAGAGAATTGTAGCTGAGGCTGGGTCAATTTGTCCCGGAATCCCAATGCCAATCCCCGCAATTGAATCGCTCGTTTGCTTCTGAAGGTCTTGAATGACTTTTCCAATTTGATGAATAATAGCATCTAAACCATCTTTTGCTTTTGTGTGCGTTTTTGAGCGAAAAAGGATGGTGCCATCTGCATTTACTAAAGCCGTTTCAATTTTTGTTCCACCAACGTCGATTCCAATTGTCCATTTTTTAAATGTCATAAAACCTCTTTAGATCAAATGTAAAATCTATATTCAAAATGTTGTAGATGATTTGCTACAAGTAATTAATTACGATCAACTTTTAAATATTGTAATAAAACGTTGCTTTTTCTATGATTTGAGATGTAATGACGTATCTCAGATTAACCAATATTTACTAGGTTTTCCTCTCAAGATCTTATGAAAAATTCTCTTTTAATCAAAAAAGTTTTGCAAGAAGTTTTAAATACTAAAGCTTTTGAGCGTTTGAATCCTTTCCGGAATGCGGATGCATGGAGCTGCTTAGCAGACCAAGAAAAAGAACAGCTTGCTTCACTTTTTATCATGGAAGGGAAATCTTTGTTAAAAGAAGGTAAAAGAGAGGGAGAGGCTTCCTTAAGGCTTGCAGCTGAAGTTGCTCCGCGATCTCCTAAAATTTATTATGAGCAAGGTCTTGCTTATGCTTCCCAGCACAACAATTTAAACGATCTCGCAGCAGCATGCATTGCATATGGCAAAGCTGTTGAATTAGATGCTTCATTTTTTCACGCCTGGCGAGCTTGGGGTGCCATTTTAATGGAAATGGGAGCTTTTTATCATGATACCTCTCATTTTGAAGAAGCGGAAGAAAAATTTCAAAAAGCTTCGCAAGTTACGGGAACATGTACTGAGCATGAATTGGGCGCATTTTATTGGGAATGGGGTTTATGCGGAGCTCAGCATGGTAAAATCTCGGGAGAAGCAATTGATTATCGTGACGCCATTGAAAAATTTACGAAAGCCGTTGAGCTTGGAATCGATTATAAAGAATTTTGGAATGACTACGGAAATGCTATTGTCGATTTAGGCTATTTGGTTGGCCGTCAAGATATGTTTTTAGAAGCAGTCGAGATTTACCAGAAAGCTGTTAAAAATCACGACGACTTTTTCCAAGGTTGGTTTAATCTGGCGAGTTGTCTTCAGCATTTATTTGAAATTTCTGGTGATGAAGCTTTTTTTGAAGATGCGCAAAAATGTTTTGAACAAGCCTCTGAAATCAATGCGACCCACCCCATCCTTTGGTTTAAATGGGGAATGCTATTTTTATTTTCAGGGAAAAACCGTAAAGACCTCAATTTGTTAGCACAAGGTTGCAATAAATTTTCTAAAGCCGATGAATTAGACCCTAGTAATCCTTTGATTCTAAATAAGCTAGGTGACACTCTCATGACTATCGGGTCTTTGACAGAGAACCTGGACCTTTTGAAGCGCGCTGAAGATAAAATTGCACAAAGCGTGGAAATTGAGCCGGAAAATCCCCATTATTGGGCTGTATACGGAGAGTGTCTAAATGAACTCGGCCATTACTTTAATGATGAGGTTTACTACATTCAGGCGATTGGCAAGTTTCAATACGCCTTGTCGTTGAATCGAAGCAATCCTATTTTTTGGTATGGCTTAGCTGTTTCTCATTTTTCCTTGGGAGAGCTCAAGCAAGACAAGCATGTTATTGAAAAAGCTGTACGTTTTTACTCGCGTGTCATCGAATTTACAGATACGCCTTTCCCACAATTTTGGAATGATTGGGGAGTCGTTTTGATGAAATTGGCTGAAATGACAAGCGACAAACGATACATTGAATCGGCCATAGAGAAATTTGAGCATGCCATTGAAATGTATGGGGAAAATTATACCCACGAACCGCTAGATTTAGAATTCTGGTACAATTATGGCTGTGCACTAGATTTTCTTGGTGATTTCAATCAAGACGCTGCTTGTTATGAAAAAGCCATTCAAGTTTTATCTAAAATTCTACAAGTCCATCCAGCCTATACCCATGCACGCTACAATTTAGCACTAGCATATTCCCATTTAGGAGAATTGGTTGACGATTTTGAATTTTTCCAAAGAGCCGTTGAGCATTTTGAAATGCTTGTGAATGAAAATCCAGAAGATGAAATGGCTTGGAATGATTTGGGATTAACATACGTGCATTGGGCCTTATTAGTCGATGATGTTTCGACAGCGGATTCAAGTTCTGCCCTATATGAAAAAGCAGGGCATGCCTTTATGCAAGCTGTAGCTCTCGGTCATCTTCCTGTTTACTATAATCTATCCTGCCTCTATTCTTTAATCGGAAATCACGCAATCGCTTTACATTATCTGCAAAAGGCAGAAGAAGAAGATGCGCTTCCTGAAATTGACGATATTATGCACGATGAATGGCTAGAAGGGCTTCGCCATACCGCCGCTTTTCGTAATTTTATTTCGCAATTGACTACCAAATTCCGTCTTGAAGAAAACGAAAAATAATGACAAAGCTATCCAATGACAAAACCCTCAAGCCACCAAAGCTATCAAGAGCTCTGTAATCAAATTTGGTCGCATAATAAAGCTTATTACGTTGACCATCGCCCTGTAATTAGCGACGAAGAATTTGATCACTTGATGCATCAGTTGGAGCAAATGGAAAAAGAGCATCCAGAATGGATCTCTTCCGCTTCTCCGACCCAACGTGTTGGGGAAATGCTTACAGAAGGATTTCAAACAGTTGCTCATCGTACTCCCATGCTATCCTTAGCAAATTCTTATAGCAAAGATGAAGTACAAGATTTTATCCATCGCGTCAAAAAATTGACCCGATCGCAAGACGTTGCTTTTTCCTGTGAGTTAAAAATGGATGGAATTGCCATTTCTGCTCAATTTGAAAAAGGCATTTTTGTGCGTGGTATTACGCGAGGTGATGGAAAAAAAGGGGACGACATCACTCAAAACTTGCGAACCGTTGCGGCTTTCCCTTTGCAGTTGATCGGACCTTCCGCCCCTGACTTTTTAGAGGTTAGAGGAGAGATTTTTATGCCAAAACAAGTCTTCCAAAAACTCAATGCGGAAAAAGAGCTTGAAGGGGAAGATCTGTGGGCCAATCCTCGAAATGCGGCAGCTGGCTCATTGAAGTTGCTTGATCCTAATGAAACACGTCGCAGAAAATTGGATGTTGTCTTTTACGGCATAGGACAAGATTCTCAGGATGCCCTAACAAGTCAATTTGCTTGTCATGCTCTTTTAAAAAGTTATGGATTGCCCATTTTACACCAAGTTGAAAAGTGTCATACTCTAGAAGAAATTTGGGAATTTGTTGAAAAAGTGCGAACCCTTCGGGCATCTCTCCCTTTTGAAATTGATGGAGTGGTAGTTAAGCTCGATTCCTTAGCCGAACAAAAACGTTTAGGATCTACAGGGAAAAACCCCCGTTGGGCTGTGGCCTATAAATTTGCAGCTGAGCAAGCAGAAACAGACATTTATTCAATCACTGTGCAAGTGGGTCGTACAGGAGTTCTAACGCCTGTAGCTGAGCTTAAGCCCGTTTTTCTCGCAGGAAGCACGATCGCCCGCGCCACTTTGCATAACGAAGAAGAGGTTTTGCGAAAAGATATTCGAGAGGGAGATTCTGTGATCATCGAAAAGGGGGGCGATGTGATCCCCAAGGTTGTTTCGGTGAATTTTGACAAACGCAAATCGGATAGCCATCCTTGGAAAATGCCTACGCATTGCCCTAGTTGTGGCGCCTTGGTGGCAAGATCTGTAGACGAAGTTGCCGTCAAATGTCCTAATACTTTACATTGCCCCGAACAACAATTGCGCCGTTTGATCTATTTTGCAGGAAAATTTGCGATGGATATCGAGCATATGGGGGAAAAAGTAGTCGAGCAGTTAGTCCGACTTGGCTTTGTAAAACGTCCTTCCGACATTTATGCTTTAACAAGTGAGCAACTTTTTCAATTAGAAGGATTCAAAACTAAATCGGTCGAAAATCTCATCACCAGTATTGAAAAATCAAAAGATGTTTCTTTTTCTCGCTTCATTATGGCTTTAGGTATTAAACATGTGGGTGAAGGAACAGCTGAATTGTTGGCAAAGCGTGCAGGTAATGTACACATTTTGATGCAGATGACTACTGAAGAACTTTTGCAAATTGAAGGGATTGGGGAAAAAGTAGCAACCGCGATCGTTGAGTATTTTGCAGATGCGCGCAATCAAGAAGAAATTCAATTGCTTCTCCAAAGAGGTGTTTTGCCTCAGGAAGTGAAGTCTATCTCTCATAAGGGACATCCTTTTGATGCTAAAACCTTTGTTTTAACAGGAACTTTAAAGCAGTATACCCGGCCGGCTGCTGCCACCTTAATTAAAGAACGTGGGGGTAAAGTGACCAATTCTGTTAGCTCAAAAACCGACTATTTGCTTGCAGGAGAAGACCCAGGATCTAAGTTAGATAAGGCAAAATCGTTGCAGGTGAGAATTCTCACAGAAGAAGAATTTCAAGCGATGTTGGATTAATTTATTGTTGAAAATCTAGAAACAATGGCATGAGTAAGAAACGGAGATCAATTGGAGGAAAAAACCATGAGAAAGCTGTTAGCTTATGGATTATGCCTTTTTCTTTTGACATCATGTAATTCGTCAGAGCAAAAAGCTGAAGATCCACATCATATTAAAAAAGCAAATGCAGTTGTAAACCCCACAGAAGGATATAAAACCTGGGGAAATATCACCTTTACGGAAACTAAAGAAGGTGTTCAAATTGTCGCAAATGTGCAAGGTCTACCCGCGGGAAAGCATGGGTTTCATATCCATGAATTTGGTGATTGTAGTGCTCCAGATGCTTCCTCGGCAGGAGCACATTATGATCCGACCCACCACAAACATGGTGGCCCAGATGATTTGGACAGGCACGTGGGGGATCTTGGCAATTTAGAGGCCAATGAAAATGGGCATGCTCTTTATGAGCGTTTGGATAAAACAATAACTCTCAATGGTCCAAACAGCATTGTAGGGAAGTCGATTGTCATTCATGAAGATGAAGATGACTTTAAAAGTCAACCCGCAGGTAATTCAGGCAAACGTGTTGCTTGTGGGCTTATTCTTCCTCTTGAGGAGTAATTTTCAAGTCACAGGATAAGGAAGTTTGAATGAAGGATTTTCGGCACTAAACTGTCGGATTCCTTCATTTCTTAGAATGCAGGCCGGACATTTCTGGCACCCAAGTTTTTCAAGTCCTTCATAGCAGGTGATGGTTTCATTCAGAAGAAATTCTAAAACACCCATTTCTTGTGCTAATTCAAGCGTTTTCTTTTTACTCATATCTACTAAAGGTGTCTCAATTGTAAAAAGATGATCATCGAGATCTAAGCGCAAAAGTGTTTGTTTGAGATCCATATAAGCGCGTGAGCAATCGCGGTAACCGCTATGGTTTCCTTCAACGCCAATAATTCCCATGTATATACAATGAGCTCCTAACTCATGCGCATGAATAGCTCCTAATTGTGCCATTAAGCCGTTTCTTCCGACAACAAGAGTATTTGGGGCCTCCCCATTCCCACATTGAATGGGTAAAGAAGTGTCTGTTAAGGCGTTTGTCGTGATTTCTTTTAAACAAGGAATGGATAAAATAATGTGATCGACGTTCCAAGATTGACATATTTTCTTTGCTTGCTCCAATTCGCTAGAGTGTCTTTGGTCGTAGATAAAAGATAAACTTAGCACGTTTTCTACAGAAAAGGTGCGAATCGCTAGGGCTAAGCAAATACTTGAATCCATTCCCCCAGAGTGAATTACAACGGCTTTTTTTTGTAGTTTCATGACAATTGCGCGCTATGATTATCGTCGAGTTTTTTTAAATTAATGTGAAAACTTCAACTGTAGGCTTGTAGTTAGTGTTAAAAAATTAAATACAAGCCTAGTATCCTATCCTAGCCGAGTGAAAAAGTCAAGAGCTAGGGTTGCAGCAAACGTGATAAAAACAGGGAGCTTCACCGTTTTCCATCCATATAACTCATGCATGATATTGCAAAGCGTCAAAACGATAATGGATGGATAACAAATTGACACAATCGGATGAATAATGGACATCAACTGACTGAATCCCAAGTTAGCAAAAATAGTTGTGCAAAGCATCACGAGAATGATCGCAACAAAGTACGGCATTTGGAATCGAGATAGCTCTTTTTGCAGAACCTCGGCAAAAGTCACTCCTAGACTGATCACTGTTGTTAAACAAGCCAGTGCAACAGCGATTGTTGCAATTCCTCCCTGAAGAGGACCCAACAAATGAAAGGATAGTGTTGTCAAAAGCGATTCTGGTGGAATATTATCAATCACCGGACTGTGTAAAGCTGCCACTAAGCTAAGTCCAACATAAATTAAGCCTAAAAATATGCCACCTAAACATCCAGCTGCAATGGTGGTTTGCTTGACAATGCGAGAGTCTTTGATCTCTGCATCCTGAAATTGTTCGCGCAAAAGTTTCCAGACAGTGAAGGCGAAGAAAATGGAGGCAATCAGATCCATTGTGTCATATCCAACTAAAAGACCGTTACCAAAAGCTTCTAAGGAGTTTTGGGTAGAGGGCTGCAGACTTCCTTCAGAAGAAGACATTCCAAGGTAGATAATTAAAGTGAGAGAGCCCAAAAGGACTGGACTTAGCCAATAGCCAAGCAGAGGTAAAACGGTATCCCGCTTAGCAATGCAAGCTAATGCAACGATTCCAAACAAAAGGCTAAAATTAAATAGGGAAAGGTTTGGAAAATAGGTATGAAAAGACGCATAAGTTAAAACAACGCAACGAGGCATCACAGCAAACGGTCCGAGCAAGCCAGCACACACGAGCATGAGTAAATAGCCGGGAACTTTGCCGGTCCTTGAGAAAAAGGCCTTATAATCGCCTTTATATAAAATTGTTCCAAATAAGCCAAGTAAAGGGCCACCAATAGAAGTTAAGAGTAAGCCTGGTAAAGCGGAAAAAATCTCGTCACCAGCCATTTGTCCTAAAACAAGGGGGAAAACAACGTTTCCGGCTCCGAAAAACATCGAAAAAATAGCCAATCCCGTCATCCAGGTTGTTCGGCTGAAAAGAATATTCATATTATCCTGTCTTGAAAGAGTGAATCAAAAATCATATCCCTAAAGGGCATAAACATGCTTGGTTTTTTCACATGTCAATTAAATAAAAAATAGGAGGTAAAAAAAAGAAAATATATGTGCCCTAAGGCACGACGACAAACACGACAGGAGCAATAAATGCAACAGGCAAAAAGGATAAGCTGTTGATTAAATTGCTGAACATGAGATGACCTTTGTTTGATTGGAATATAGCATAATTTACCTTTTATGTCACGACTAATTGCAAAGGGCATGTCTAATTAAGCTTTTCTCTTTTTTCTAATTTTGTTACGTTTTGCTTAGAAAGAGACAATAAAAAGGAAAAGCAAACATGCATAAATGGATTGGAGGAATTATTGATCGCCTTTGTGTGGTAAGTGGGGCCCTTTTATTCTCTCAAATTCCCCAATTTATTCAGCAATATAGCCAACGTTTAGCTGGGCATGTGGCGGAGCTCAAAATTCAAGCTACAACTCTTGCAGAAGCTGCTCAATTTTCTGGTAAAACAATTGATCAGTTAATTTCTAAGTTTCTAACGAGTGGAGATTTGGATTTTGTTCACCAAGGTGAGCTTATGCAGCAAGCAATGGTGCGTTTTCATTACTTAAGTACTGCTCTCAGTAATCTTTATACAAGCACAGCTTTAAGTCGTCCTTTTATCTTCTTTTCCCAGATCGATATGGGCATTGCAGAGGGGACTCTAGAAAACTTTACTTTTGGCGTGAGTTTAACGATAGAAGGTGGCGTTTACGCTTTAATAGGTATGACTACTGGAGCATTGATGTATCGTGCCCTAGCTTTGTTAGGCCGAACCATCAAAAATTGCTTTGCTCAAGCTTTTCATGTTTTTTCATCTGATTAAAAAAACGAGAGGCTACCAACCCTTCATACAAAGAATTGGTAGCCAATTAGAGAGCCGAAGCCCCCTAAATCCATTTTCCTTGATTCTCTAGAAAACGTGTATGTTTATGAGGTCTTGTTGCCGTATCCGCCAAACTATTAGGGTCTTGTGTAGAATTATTATTCGAAACAGTTGGAACTTGCGTATCTGTTACATTATTTTGAGTCACGTCAATGCCTAATTCACTAGCTAAGGCTAAATCACTTGCATTTTTTGTGTTACTTGATACCGAATTATTTTGCGAGTTGACTTGAGCTGCATTAATTCCAGCAATGGCAGCTTCAACAGCCGCATCCTGAGGATCAACATTTTTTGAAGATTTTGATGTCGACGTTGCAGTGGTGCTGCTTAAACCAAAATCAGGACCATCATCTGTGTTATTATCAGGATTATTAGGATCATTAGCACTTTGCAAATCTTGTTGATAAAGCTGATCTATATAAGCTTGATAACTAGTATTATTACTATCATTATTAACAGAACTTGACATATGCTCCTCCTTAATCTTGAGGGCCTTTCCAATTATTAGAATAGCATATTTTTATTTAAAAATCAAGTTGAATACATTTGATTCAAGATGATTAAAGAAAGTAAGTTTGATAATAAAGAAGTGTTGAAATTGTTTTTCCATCTTGAATAGTACCGTCTTTGATCCAGGCCAGAATTTGTGCCCAAGGGAGAATCTCCACAGAGATATCTTCTGTATCATCCAATTTCTGACCTTGATAATTCAAATTGCATGCCATGTAGGCGAAGATTTTTTCATCGCAAATACCCGGAGAGGTATAAAATGAGGCTAAAAAAGACATATTTGAAGCTTGGTAGCCGGTTTCTTCGATCAGTTCGCGATGGGCTGTTTCTAAAGGGGGTTCTTCTGGTTCTAAAGTTCCGGCGGGGAGCTCCCATAAGATTTTTCCTACCACAATCCGTTCATTTCGTATCATCACCACCTGTCCATCTTCCAGAATGGGAAGAATTACAACAGCCCCAGGGTGAATGACTGCATCCCGCTTGGCTAGCTTTCCATTCTTGCTCGGCGTTTCGGCGTGATAGACTGAAAATCGTTTACCTGTGTAAACAATTTTGGCCTGGGGAATATCAGTAAAAGGATGAAAGGGAGGTTTTTCCATAATTGGCCTGTTAGAATAAAAGACCTACTCTAACAAGCCTTGATTAATGAAGCAAGCCCTCTAAAAAATTAGAGGGCGATAAATTTTTAATCTATAATAAAATCCTTAATTTTTTGCGATTGTTTTGCTTTTTTTAACTCTTCTTTGATTTCAGGACTAAGATTAAAGCCATTCAAGCGAAAAACCGTATCCTTATGGTTCTGAGGAAAGCTTAGCACATGTTTAAAAAATTTGGATAGGAAATCAGGGGTATTGTATTTTGAGTTTTTTTTCATAAAAGATAAATCAGGCGAACAAGGATTCTCACGAAGTTTAAACGTATATCGAGTGATGACTGAAACAATTGGAGGAAAATTGTTACAGTCATCTGCTATGATTTCCCCTTTTCCTGTTGATTGGAAAAATTCCCCAATTTTGTCCATAGAAATATTTGTTTTACTGACATCTAATTTTTTTATGATTTTAGTTAATTTTAATTTATCCCAATCAATTTGGTTAGCACCCTTTAAAATTAAAGTGTGTAAGTGAGGAAGCTTTTCCATTAACAGTTCAACTTCGGGCCTTAGTAAATCTGTATAGCTCAAATCAAGAGAGGTTACGCTTTCAAAATTACCTTTTGAAAATTGGTCTAGAAAGACTGGTACGCGTTTTTGATATTTTTGCAACTTAAAATATACAGAAAGTTTCCAATGCTTTTTACTCATCATCTTCTTGCTCATTTCAGCCAATAGAAACCTCACTTGATGATCTTTTGCAGCATCAAGTTTATAACTGACTTTAGATTTTTTATTTACGATGGTTAAGATTTTGTGATTCGACTGTTCAGTATACTCTAGAGTAATAGGCTGATTATCTACAGCTAAACAATGAATATTTAAAGAAGATGAAAAATGGTTAGTTAGATCGACAACAATTCTTGAGCAAATGTTTTGTTTTGCATCCGGTGAATGAAGCGGGATTTTTTTACAAAGATTTTCGAGTTTATAAAATAAAAAACGGATCTGAAAAGAAGATTGTGGATTGATTTGGGATTGATTTGTTGTATGATAATTTCCAATAGAATTCATGTTTAATTTCCTTTGAGTTTTCGGTTGAAATAGTAAATTTCGGTGTCATTATATATGGAAATACATTGTATTTTATGTTTAGACTATCTTTTTAATCAATTGTTTAATGATTTGTTTGATTTTGTTGTTACTAGATTAAATTTATAAATCGATGAAAATGAAGTAGAGAATATTGAGAGGAAAAAGTATACTTTGCGATTTACTAACACCGGTTTGAGGAACAGACATGAATCTTTTTTCGTCACCAAAAATTTTGCTTGTATTAGGGACTTTGTTTGCCTTAGCTGCCGTGACAATAGGGTCGTTTGGGGCGCATTATCTCAAAAACCGTTTAGCTACCGAGGCTTTAACGACATTTGAAATCGGTGTGCGCTATCAAATGTATCATGCTTTAGCGCTTGTTTTAGTGGCCCTTATTTGCTTGCTTTATCCTCAGGCAGCATTAATGACAGCTGGTTGGTGTTTTGTCTTGGGAATGATGCTTTTTTGTGGAAGTTTGTATGCTTTAGCATGCACTGGAGTAAAGTGGTGGGGGGCTGTGACGCCGATCGGCGGGATCACATTCCTTGTGGGTTGGATATTTTTCTTGATAGGAGTGTGGAAAGGGGTATGAAACAAAAACGTGTTATTTTAAAGCCAGGCAAAGAAAAGGCTGTTCATCATCATCATCATTGGATCTTTTCTGGAGCAATAGCCTCGAGCCCTTCCTATGAAAATGGGGAAATACTCCCAGTCTATGCCTCCAATCATGTGTTATTAGGGCATGCTTACTTTAATCGGCAATCATCTATTGCAGGTCGAATGGTTGCTTTTGGAGAGTCGGATCCGGAAAAGACGATTCGAGAAAATCTTGAGAAAGCCATCCAGTTTCGTAAAGCTTGGTTTCATGGAAAGAATACCACGGCCTATCGTTTAGTGAATGGAGAGGGCGATAGTCTTCCAGGATTAATTGTGGATCAATATGCCGATTATTTGGTCATTCAAATTTCAACAATGGGCATGGAAAGATTAAAAGGACTGATTGTTTCAGAATTGAACCGACTTCTTGCACCTCAGTTAATCTATGAAAAATCTTTGCTTCCTTCTAGAAAAGAGGAGGGGCTTCAGCCTTTTCAAGATATTTTAATGGGGAACCTTCCTGATGAAGTCGAAATTTTTGAGAACGGGCTTCGGTTCAAAGTATCAATTGTTCAAGGGCAAAAGACAGGCTTTTTTCTTGATCATAGGGAAATGCGACAAGAAATTCGCCAATTAGCTGCTCAAAAACGGGTGCTTAATTGCTTTAGCTACACTGGCGGATTTAGCGTATACGCCGTTGCCGGAGGAGCAGAAAGTGTTGACTCAGTGGATATTTCGGAAAAAGCGATTGAAGAAGCCAAAATCAATATGGAGCTCAATTCTAGTCAGTGCAAGAGTGAATTTTATTGTGAAGATGTGTTCGAATTTTTACGTAGTTCTACGCTTGACTATGATTTAGTGATTTTAGATCCTCCAGCGTTTGCCAAAAAGAAAAGTGATCAAATTTCTGCTTGTAGAGCTTACAAAGACATCAACCGCGTAGCTATGCAAAAGATGCCTAAGGGTTCGTTGTTGTTGACAAGTTCATGCTCTTATTATGTCGACGAAAGTTTATTTCAAAAAGTGGTCTTTCAGGCATGCGAAGAAGCAAAAAGAAGCGCAAAAATTATAGGACGCCACCATTTAGCTCCTGATCATCCGATCAATCTAGCTCATCCGGAAGGCGACTATCTGAAAAGCCTGCTTCTTTTCATCAGTTAAAGTCGATACATTCAAAGCACCTGCCATTGCAGCGGGTGCTTATATTTTTATGTAATTGTAAACGTGGGCTTAGGAAGCTCAATTCCGATTCGTCAACAAATGACAAGGCTCTCGTTACAGCCAGTTAATCTAAAAGACTTTTCGGGTTTTTGATAATTCGCACAAAAGTGAATAAACAGGAAGATACGGATCTCATTGACATCCTTGTTTGGATGTTTTTGTAATTCACGACATAGGCTTAAAAGGGTATTTCCAGACTTCGGTTTTTCCAAAAGCTTTCCTATTCTTTTACTAGCTCTTTCCTTTAAAAATTCATAGCATCTGAAAATTCGTTTATAGATAAAGAAGGTATTCCAGCTCTCGAATTAGCAATGGCCGTGAGAACATTAAAGTTCAATGGAAAGAGCTTTAAAAGGCTCATAAGTTGACCGTAAGGGATGTTTACACAAAAACAAATAAAAAGTAGATTGCGTACTTTTTTAGCATCTACGTAGCTTGTATCTGTCAGTAGATGGTGACAAAAATCTGAAATAAAGCTAAAAAGATTTCTCTTTCCTAAAATTCTACCTATTTTTCTGATATGATTTTCAGGGGCCAAATTTTTCTCTTCCACATCTTGAATAAATTTTGGAAACAGGTTTGAGATACATTCTATCACCTCTGGTTCAAGGTTGAATTCATCTAATGTTTCGATATAGTCAAGATGGAGATCCCACTGATTGAAACTTCCCTCATCGAGAATTATTTTTGCCGTTATAAGGCAGTTTTCATAATCCCGATTTTCTTTCTGTAGCTCTTTTGCTTGTTTTAAATTTTCATGAATTAAATATTTAAATATGTCGATCGATTGTTTAGAAAAACGATTGAATGTGATTTGATTTGATTGAGCTATTGCCCAGTTTCCCCAAAACTTAGCATGCTTTAAAACAAATGCGTTAAGTGAATGAAAAGATTCCACGGGTAAGTGAAAAGATGGATTGTGTCTCAATAATTGAATAGCTCTATTTAAAGGCCGTAGAGTTTTGAAAAAGCTCCTTGTTTTTACAAAGTAATGAAGAATCTCATGGGTTTTCCCTAGCATCATTTTTGCTGCAAAGATAGCGGGTTTGTATCGATTGATTTTCTTTGTAAAATGACAGAGTTCTTTGCGTTTAAAATTAGGATCTTTAGTGATCAACAAAACAGGGAAAAAACTTTCTACAAATTGCATCACTTCAAGATCCAGGGAATCGGTAATGAGAGAATCTAAGAAGCTAGAAAGATTTTCAGGAAGTTTTTTTATATCTTGATTTTTCTCTTTAAATATAGTGAAAAACGTTTTCCCTATTATTAATTTTTCTGAAACATCTAAGTTTAAAGCGTAAATAATCAATTCATCATAAAAAAGTTTGAGTAATTCGCTATCGTTTTGTTTTTGCAAACACTTAAAGATGTCTAAAAAATTATGATTATTTTCAGCGTGCTCCATGATAGCTTTTAAAAATACTTTACGCACTTCTGTTTCAAACAATCGGATAAATTTAAAAGCTTGTTGGATTCCAGTGTCTGGATTGATGGCTAAAATTTCTTGAATGAGATTAAGTTGACATTGTTCACGCAGGTTTATGGGAGTGTTTTGTTCCGCTTTGCGAAAGACTCGCATTGCTTTATGTGCTTTTTTTTCATGCAAAAAGGCAATAATCTGTTGAATAGCCTCGCTATCATAAGAGTAAGGGGGGGATTTTAGGTTTGCTTTACCTAGATTAGGCTCAATCAGAGTGGGTAGTATGGTGACATCTTGATTTAGATTAAGATTTATACGATTTAAAGAGTCCAAAAAATCCTGGTGTGCGACATCCATGCGCTCACTTACAGACACCGCATCTGTAGTAAAATCTTGAGGTTTTTTGATAAAAGAAAAGCGTTCTTGGATCATCGCTTTAATAGAGGGATCCTGACAGATCGGTAGTTCGAGGACAATTTCTATGGCATTAGATAGAAAAGATGTAGGATCAAACGAAAAAACAGTTGAAGAAAAATTTTCAGAAGGTTTGGGGTTAAGAATGACAGCATTAATTTCAATAAAGTGAATACAGGCGATATAATCCTTGATGACATGGAAAGACTCTTCTAGAGGCATAGAAGATGCAAAAGGTAAAATTTTTTGTAGAATGAGTGTTGCAACGACACTTTCTTGAAGTTTGAACTTGATTTTGTTTGGTCTCAGAAAACTAAAACTATTAAAGGATAATTGGTTTCGATTGACGGTTGACTTTACAACATCAAAAAGATGTTTAGCAAGTGCAGCATTTTTGATGTTACCCGCTATATGGAATAAGTGGAGTAAAATGGGAAAAGCAAGATCAATTTTTTCACTAGGAATACGAGAAAGATGTTCTGGCTTTTTGTCATAAATATTTGGGATAAGTTTTCTTAAAGAAAAAATTATTTTTGCGAGCGCATTGTTAGAATTTACAATTTTTTCATCTGAAAGGATGAAAAAAAGAATACTGAGAGAGATAGATAAAAACGTTGGATTATGGTAACTTGTCGATTCATATGGCATCCAAGAAAATAACTCATCAATCCCTTCTTCCAATTGATTGTGATGCAGTACAAAAAGAAAATGCTTAAATAGTTTATCCGCAATAATGGATTCACTTTCGTTTATTGAGCTTATAAGCCCAAAAAAGCAGATGAATTTTTTTTGATCGAAATTAAATGCATTTTCATCTAGTAAATTAAAAAAAACTTCCCAATCCATGTATTTTTTTTCAGAAAAGAGGCAACACTTTAATGATTCTTCTAAATTATCCATGGAATAGCAACGCGCAAATTTATATAAATTGATAAAAAGCATTAAATCTGAACTTTTATATAAATCCCTTAAATAGAGAGAACCTCCTTTATCACTCACATAAGTACATATCGCTTCAATCGTTGCGCTATCGAAAGTAAAAGTCACTTCTTTTGAACAGAGGATGTCCGAATTTTTGTAAGATAATTCATTCTTGAACATTCCAAAAAGTTCCAAAGTTTTAATGTCGATAGTGAATGATTTATCTGTAGCATGTATGGTTATTGGATTGGTATTTGGGAAAGGGGATGGTAATGAAGAAATATTTTGAGGCGGGAAAAAATTTACAGGAACTTGCATTGCATTCTCATCATATTATTTAAAAACTAAAACGTTATAATTTAAAATAAATGAGGAATGATTGCAATTAGTTGATTTTAGAAAGACTTAACTAATTTCACATAGAATAGAGATGATCAGGAGAAGGAAGCTGGCAATGTGGAGCAAGGAGTTGTTCGAGCCAGTCAAATGCTTTCTGATGAAAGGTAGATAATGCTCCTGCAGCGCAGTGCTCTCCTGCACCTTCAGCACTCGAAAATAAAAAGTAATTTTTGGGACATGTCAATGTTTGATAAAGTTCTTTGGCTTGGCCCGTACAGTATTGTTCATTTTCCGCATTTAATATGAGGGAAGGGCAGTGAATGTCTTGAGAAATACCTTCCAGATTATAGGCTTGCCAGGCACGTAACAATTCTACAGGGGAATCTGCTCCATGCACCCACATTTTGCTTTTGAATTTAAAAGCCATGAAAGGATTTGTCAGAGCTTGAGTCATAAATTTTTCAAGATAGCGATTTTCATCATGTTCAAGCAAAGTTGTGACTTCAGGGAAACTTTTTTTAATATTTTCTAGAGCATCAAACTGCCCTGGATTGGCAATCAATCCGGCTAGGCGATGTTCAAAAGCTGCCGCACGTGAAGTAATCAGTCCACCCCAGCTTAATCCAACTAAAATAATGGCGTCTGATTTGACCTCAGGTTGTTTGATAAGAAAGTCGACAACTGGAGTGATGACATTCTCCCAGTCTGGTCGCATATAGAGGTTTTCTTTAATGAGGGCTTCTCCTTGACCCGGTCCGTCAAAGCATAAGGCATGATATCCTCTTTTTAAAGCGGCATTGGCAAGAGCTAAATAGCTTTCTTGCTGTGTGCTATCGTTGCCTCCATTTACAATCAAAACTGGTCGTTTTGCGTCAGATGAATCCACCTTGTAAAAATAGCCAGGAAGAGAGGACCCCTCAAAAGGGATACGGACAGCTTCAACCGGATGTGAAAATAACTCTGCGGCTTTGGAAAATGTTTCAGTATGGGATTGATAGGCATGCACTAAACGAGGATCTATAGGTTGACCAAATAGGAAGAAAAAGGCTGTGCGGTAGTAATTGGATGCGCGTAGATAGGCTTGACGTGCGCTTACAACGTTACCAGCTTGCTTTGAAACTTCTGCGGATTGTTCAACTCGCTGAGCAGTTTGCAGCCAATTTTCGTGCCAACTATCCCAATCATTTTCTTTAATGCGTTCAGCTGTCGACAAACATTCTCCGATGTCCGCGCCTTCGCAATAAGCGTAGGAAAGGGTTCTTAATAGTTGAGCATCTAACTGAGGCGTATTAAAGAATATTTTCATAACTTAAATCCGATAATGAAGATATACGCAATCGTCCAAACGTTTGGTTTCTTTTAATTGGAATTGCGGAGCGTTGATCAGGGTTTGAGGAGAAAAGCTTCCGAATAGAGGAATCCCATCACAGCCTAAAACTTTAGGTCCTATATAAAGATGGAGGGTTTGAATGAGTTGTTCATGCATAAATTGTCCCAACAAAGTTGCGCCACCTTCAATTAATACTTGAAGAATTCCTTTTTTTCCTAGTGTCTTCATTACTTCATTTAAGTCAACCCCTTCTCCATTTTTTGCCTGTGATAAAATGATCGATTCAATTCCATGGGATTGCCACATATCTCGGATTTCTGTCGAACAGCGATCCGTTGTTAAAATGCATGTCGGAGCTAAGTTTGTGTTAAATAGAGGAGAAGATAGGTCGGTTAAGGTGCCGCGACTATCTAAAACAACGCGCAGGGGAGCTTGGTAGGGAAGCGGGGAAAAAGAACGAACAGTTAAACGAGGGTGATCATATTTTGCTGTGCCACTGCCGATCAAAATGGCTTGGGATTCTGCCCGAAGCCTTTGTGCATCTTGCCGTGACAATTCATTTGTAATCCATTTTGACGTATGATCGGAGGCGGCTACACGTCCATCCAGACTAATTGCTGCTTTCGCCACGCAAAACGGGCGACCTGTTTTGCGTTGAAAAAGATAAGGCTCCAGAAGCTCCGTGGCTCGTTGCTGCTCAACCCCCACAGTTACTGAAATCCCCGCCTCTTTAAGTTTTTGAATCCCTCTTCCGCTCACTTGTGGATCAGGATCTTCTAAAGCGATGACAACATGGGCGATTTTGGCTTGAATAATAGCGTTTACACAGGGAGGAGTTTTACCAAAATGGGAACAGGGTTCAAGAGTGACATAAAGAGTGCTATTTTCTGCCTGATGCAGAGCTTGCCGCAAAGCCATAATTTCAGCATGTGCTTCTCCAGGGGCTTGCGTAAAGCCTTCACCCACAATTTTTCCTTGTTTAACAATAACAGCTCCGACCCAAGGATTGGGTGGAGAAAGCAATCGAGCCTGGGTGGCCAGTGCTAAGGCTCGATCCATGAATATAGCATCTATCGACATGCGCTAGATCTCCCGATTCTTCAATAAATCTTGAATCACTTGGGGATCTGATAGTGTTGAGATATCGCCTAAGCTATCCAATTCATTTTCCGCAATTTTGCGGAGGATGCGTCGCATGATTTTTCCTGAGCGTGTTTTTGGAAGAGCTTTGGCAAAATGGATCCGTTCCGGAACTGCAATTGCCCCAATCACTTGCTTGACATGATCGCGCAGAAATTGTTTAAGGGAATCTGTAGGAGAGATTCCTTCAACCAATGTGACAAAAGCTTCTAAACCTTGACCTTTAATCGTATGTGGAAATGGAACCACCGCAGCTTCGGCAACAGAGGGAAAGCTTGTGAGGGCACTTTCTACTTCTGCTGTTCCAATCCGGTGCCCTGATATGTTCACCACGTCATCTAGCCGGCCGAGTAACCAGTAGTCACCATCCGAATCTATATGACAGCCATCTCCAGTAAAATAGACATTTTTAAAAGTCGTAAAATACGTATTAATGAAACGGTCGTGATTTCCCCAGGCGGTTCGCATGATTCCCGGCCATGGTTTTTGAATGCACAAGCTCCCTCCCTCATGTTTATCACATGGTGTGCCGTCGGGACGCAGAATAATCGGATCAATCCCAAAAAAGGGGCGTCCTGCACTTCCCGGCTTTATGCTAAAACATGCAGGAAAGGGGGTAATCATGACTCCTCCCGTTTCGGTCTGCCACCAGGTGTCTTCGATGGGGCATTTTTCGCGGCCAATATTTTCGTAAAACCACATCCAAGATTCTGGATTGATCGGTTCCCCAACAGTTCCAAGTACACGCAAAGAAGCCAATGAATATTTTTTAGGGAATTCTTGCCCGTGACTGATTAAAGTACGGATGGCCGTCGGAGAGGTGTAAAAAACAGTCACTTTATGTTTATCAATCACTTGCCAAAATCTGCCAGCATCCGGGTAGGTAGGGATTCCTTCGAACATAAGCGATGTAGATCCATTTGCTAGTGGACCATACACGACATAGCTATGACCTGTCACCCAACCAATGTCTGCTGTGCACCAGTAGACATCATCCTCGTGAATATTAAAGACATAACGATGTGTCATAGCTGCAAAGAGGAGGTACCCTGCTTGTGTATGCACCACACCTTTAGGCTTTCCAGTAGACCCAGACGTATATAAAATGAATAGAGGATCTTCTGCATTTAAAGTTACGGGAGGGCAATCAGCAGAAGCAGATCTCATTTCGTCATGATACCAGCTATCGCGTCCTTCTTTCATGACACAAGCAGTTTCATTTCTTTTCACGACAATGACCTGCTTAACAGTTGGACATAACTCTAAAGCCTTATCCATGGTACTTTTCAGAAAAATTTCTTTGCCTCCTCGCAGGGAAACATTTGAGGTGACAACACATTCACATGTGGCATCATTGATCCGGTGGATAATCGCTTCTGCGCTAAATCCACCAAAAATAACAGAGTGGATTGCTCCAATACGTGCGCATGCAAGCATGGCGACAGCCAATTCTGGGATCATCGGTAAATACAGGCAAACTCGATCACCTTTTTGGACACCCTTTTGTTTAAGAATAGAGGCAAATTGGCAAACTTCTTGATGAAGCTCTTTGTAGGTGATTTGGCGAACTTCCTCGTCAGCTTCACCTTGCCAAAGAATTGCTATTTTATCAGACGTCTCTGTTTCCAAATGTCGATCTAAGCAATTCACACTCACGTTAAGTTTCCCATCTTCGAACCAGGAATGCTCAACCAGGCGGCGATCAGAATCCCAAATATGCTTTCCCGCATGTTTTGGCTGTTTTGACCATGTGAGAGACTTTGCTTGCTCAAGCCAGAATGAATCGGGATCCTTTAAAGATCTTTGGTAGAGCGCTTTATATTCTTTCGCATTCTTTATCCAGGCTTTTTTCTGAAACTCTGGTGATGGGGGGAAAAAACGTTTTTCCTCCATTAAATTTTCGAGAGAGGGAATATCTGAATTAGGCATGCTTTACTTCCTTGTTTACCCAGAAGTTGAGGATAACTTTTTTTTCATTGATTTTGAAGGTCAAAATTCGCTGCAAGTCCATATTTTAGAGGAAAGAAATGTCACTATTTGAATACAATACGTCTTCTAACAAACCATTAAACCATATAGGAGCCTTTATGAAAACGCAGTTGTTTCGATTCGCTTTGGCATTATTCATCTGTTGCACACAATTAGGCTTCGCAACACCTGAGGAGTTAAAAACAATGGAAAATAAAGCACAAAAAGATGTGGTTGTCATGCAGACTTCCCTTGGAGAAATTAAATTAGAGTTATTTTCTAAAGAAGCTCCAGTAACTGTGAAAAACTTTTTAGATTACGTAGCAGCCGGATTTTATGATCACACCATTTTCCACCGTGTCATTGATGGATTTATGATTCAGGGTGGGGGTTTTACGAAAGATTTTGATCAAAAGCCAACAAAAGCTCCTATAAAAAATGAAGCTGGAAATAATATTTCCAATAAAAAAGGGACGATTGCGATGGCTCGCACATCCGAACCAAACAGCGCAACAGCGCAATTCTTCATTAATGTTGCGGATAACACCTTTTTAGATCACCATGGCGAAACACCACGTGATTTTGGATACTGTGTTTTTGGGCAAGTTATTAGTGGCATGGATGTTGTAGATCAAATTCGCAAAGTTAAAACGGGTTCTTATGCGGGTCATGGAGATGTCCCAAAAGAAACTGTTGAGATCATCAGCATCAAAAAAGAACAAAACTAAACGAGGTTAGAAGTGGAAGGGATCATTCAAGAAGCTGTTCTGCCCCATGTGGGGGTGATGACCTTCTTTCTTCTGACGGGTGTAATCATTAATTGGATCGCTTATCTAGGGGGATTTTATAAGCTACCCTATGATGACGATCCATTTTTTTCTGACCATTCCTCTCTTTCTTTTTTAAAGTTATTAGGCGTTTTCGCGGTTTTTTTAGGAATAAACGCTGTCATTACGGTGCTTGTACGAGTCTATCTTTTGATCAACAAGGGAATTCCCATTTTTAAAGACATTGCTATTGACGAAGTGTTGGGCCCTACCTTTCTAGGTTGGATGGATCTTCTCTTTATTTTTTGTAGCGTTGCAAGTATCCTTTTTTACAGCTATCTTTGGGGGCCCTCTATGTGGGACGCTTTAGCTGGAAAAAATGGCTTAAGTTCAGTCCAACGCAGCCTGCGTGATTTTGGAATGGGCGTTCTAGCGCTTGTGATTTGCTATCCCTTAGTGAATTTTTTTAATGAAATCTTAGAAGTCGTATTTGAGATTTTTCACATTCCACCAATCGAACAGGTGCCGGTGGAAAAAATTGTTGCGATTAGAGATAATCCTTCTCTTTTCCTTGTGACAAGCTTGTCCGTTTTATTTCTTGTTCCGTTTGCTGAAGAAATTTTATTTCGAGGCTATTTGCAAACCTGGATCAAGCAAAAACTTGGAAGATTTTCAGGGATTGTTTTAACCTCTTTGATCTTTGCTTTTTTCCATTATGCAGATAAGCAAGGCATTCGAAATGTTCAATTCATCGGGACTCTTTTTGTCCTTTCCTGTTTTTTAGGCTATGTAAAAGAACGGCAGCAATCAATTTGGGCACCTTTTGGCCTTCATGCTGCTTTTAATTCAATTGCATTAGCAGCCATCTATTTTAAAGTGTGAGAGAAACGATGCGCATTGCGATCATTGGTGCTGGATTTAGTGGGCTCGCAGCTGCATGGTATTTTTTGCAACAGCCCCATTTTGAAGTGACAGTTTTTGACAAAAAAGGGATTGGAGGGGGAGCTTCAGGTGTGGCGGCCGGTTTACTGCACCCTTATGCGGGCGCGCATGCCAAACTTAATCGTTTTGGAAAAGAAGGTTGGGAAGAGTCTTGCCATCTCATTGAAATCGCTGAAGAGGCATTAGGTATGCCTGTGGCAGATCGAAACGGGTTACTTCGCTTAGCTTTGAACGACCAGCAGGTGAGCGATTTTACGCTCAGTTCTACTCGTTATTCAGATGTCCAATTTTTTTCTGAAGCGCAGTGTCAGCAACATGTTCCTGGAGTCAAAGCGATAGCAGGTATTTTTATTCACACCGCTATGGCTGTTTATTCCGATCTTTATCTACAAGGCTTATGGAAAGCCTGCAAAAGAAAAGGTGCGGAATTTTTGCAGCAAGAAATCAAACGTTTGGATGAAGTAAGTCAGTTTGATTGTGTGGTTATAGCGGCAGGCGGTGAGATCATGCAATTGATTGATGCGACACGTTATTCTCTGACATTAATTAAAGGGCAATTATTGGAATTAGAGTGGCCTCAAGGATTAGCGCCTTTATCATTTCCTCTGAGTTCGCAAGCTTACTTAACAATGTCTCCAGATAGAAAAACATGTTTAGTCGGGTCGACTTTTGAAAAGCAATTCACTGATTTGCAAGTAGATCTTGAACAAGCTATCCAAGAGATCATTCCCAAAGCCGCTGCTTTTTTCCCTGCTATACAAACCATGAAAATTGTGAAAGGATATGCCGGAGTGCGTATTGCTTCAAAAAATCATCTCCCTTTTTATGAAAAAATCGATGCAAAAACGTGGATCATCACAGGGATGGGATCTAAGGGACTTTTATATCACGCTTTATATGCAAAGCAACTTGGAGTGGAAATAGGCAGAACAAATTAGCAAAAAAACTCTTCAAAGCCGCACACAAATTTAAAAGAATTTAACATGTTAGAACAATTGAATATAGATGCTGATAAAGAACTAACCAAAGAAGAGATGAAGGGGGGCATTTGCGGAGCTGCAAAAGGACTTATTTCTTCTATACCATATGTAGGGGGACCTTTGATAGGTGCTTGGGAAGGTTATCAGAATGCACGCAAAGAAATTACCTTCAGGGAATTTGATGAAAGATTAAAAAAAATAGATACAACCAAACTAGATTTGGAGTATATGCAAACCTCTGAATTTTGGGACTTTTTTTCTAAAATAGTACTTGAAAGACAAAAGGCTAGGGAATTAGAAAAAGTTCGGTTTATCTTAAGTATTTTTGAAGAAACCATATGCAAAGACAGAGATTCCCGTTTTCCCATTGCCTTGAAAGAAAAGTTTTTGAATCGTCTTGACAATCTTTCAGAGTATGAAACGAAGTTTTTATATGATTTTTCATGTGGAAAATTTAATGAAAAATCTCAAAAAGATGTCAATGCAATGGGTGATATCTTTCAATCAATGGCTTTAGAGGAGCTGATAATCAATGGAATCATTTGTAAAGAAGAAACCTGGATTTCGCATATAAAGGCAACAATTTTTGGAGGTCAATTTATAGCCTATATTCAATTATTAGCCTCAAAAGAACTTTAGATCTTTTTCAATCTAGCTTTAAATTCATTTATAAATATCTTACATTTTTCTTGTTTATTAAAATTTTTGACCAACTTTTTACCTCTAGCACCAGATGGAGAAACAAACTCCATAACCATTGACAATCAATCTGGACAACGTAATCACTAAAACCAAGCTGTCCGAGAGCTTTTTTTTTACTTTCCTCATATCTTCTTAAGTAACGTAGTCTAAATCATAAAATTTGGTAACGATTTTCGGAATAGATTGTCACAAAAGCTTCTCAAACCAAGATTGCATCTATGTCTTTTTTTCACAGTCCTTCTGAAGTATAGCAAGATGCATTTACGATTAAATAGAAAAGAACCTTTTCAATCATTGAATTCCCAAAAAGATATTCCAACATATTTTGACCTCTTTATTTGATAATATAATCAAAATATTTGGTCGATTTAGGAAAAATCCCTTTATAAAGGAGGCTCTCAGAACGAGAAGGAATTTGAAAAAAAATATATTCCTTTATCCTTTGTATTTTTCAATGGTTTCCATAGCTGATTATTAAGTGCCTAATAGTAAATTAATTTGATTTTTTTGAGTTTCGTTATTATAATTTTCATTAATTTTTTTATTGATAGTACATTTTTTTTTGGAGTTTTGATGACCAGCCCTTCTATTGATAGAAATGGAAATTTTGGGAAAACCTTTCAATATCACAGCCAAAAATTTGATCGATATAGAAAAGGATTAAAAAATTACAGCGGTTCCTTTGTTAAAATACAAAAGAAACAAGATCCAACTAAATTTAAAACGATTTCTTCCCAAGAAGCTGTTTTGAAATTATTAAAAAGCTACCAAAAGCTAGGCCAATACGAGCATCTCAAAAAATCTTCTCATCGTAAAAACATGCAAGAAGCTTTGGGAAACACAAAGCTCAAAAAAGATTTTCCTGTTCGAAAAATTGTCTTCAAAATTAAACAATTTACCATTGAATTATTGAGTTCACTTGCAGCCTGGAGAGGCGTATTAAAGATTCCCGAACCTGTATTGATGATTCAAGTCGGTACTTCAGAAGCCATGAATTTATCTTTTCAGGCAAGCACTCCTGCAGACTCTCCTCATAAAGTGAATGTCTACCACATTGAAAATTCCTCTTTTCTATCCGATACAGAAAAAATGCTTCAACAGTTAGAAGCGAAAGAGGGAAAATTAGAAGTGATAGAAGGAAAAGTCAGATGCGTATTTGCAGCATCTGAAAATATAGATGAACTCATTGTCACCACAGAATATCGTGGTTTACAAGGAAACACATTTCGCCTTTACATGGAAGAAAACATTGTTGTTCTGAAACAAAAGTTGAATCAACATTCAGAAAAATTTGTCTCCTTATGGGATTTTGAACAGTTAAAACGTAATGAAATTACGGTTTTACTTAAAAATAATAGTGGATTTTTCGATGAAAATGAAACCTCAAAAGATGGTGGCTATGCACTCTCAGACTTACGTCATTCACAAACACTTCGTATGTTAAGTTCTGTGTCTTTTCGTGCATTAGAAATTGAATTAAAAGCGATAAAGGAAGGCCTAGAAATCACTCATAAGGTAAAAGATTATCAGCCAGAAAAAATTAATGAGTTTTTGTTTTTTTATCATTCAACAAATATGACTTACGATTCTGAAACGACAATAAAAGAACTTATTCAAAAGATTAAACAATCAAAAAATGAAGGGCATCATGGTGAACCAGGACATTTATTAATGCATTCACTGATTGAGCAGTTTTTGACAACAGAAGTTAATAAAAAGGATCGCGAAATTTTTGAGGCTATTCGGGATCGAATCCAAGATCAGATTGATCTGGATAATGACGAATTTGCTTTTCTAAAGTGTTTGGCTTTATGTGCAGGCATTGAAAAAAGACAGATCGATGAGAAAGCAAAAAGCATAGCGGATAAAATCTTGGCAAAAATAGACAAATATAGCGAGGTTGGTGAACTGATCAGGGGCGGCTGGTATGATAGTCCAAATTCTGGACACTATATAAGCATCGAAGCTATTAGAGAAGGTGATCACTATCTCTTTCACATTGCAAATGCTGGTCAGGGAGCAAACGACATCCATCGGCCTCTATTTGAGCAAGATTCGAATGGAATGAGAATAGCTGCTATAGATAAGGGGATTGTTATTAAAACATTTAAAGCAGACAAAGCAACAGCTAAAGAAATCATTAAAAATGTTCTTATTTTTGCAGCAGTGACACAAGAAAAAGAAGGCGCAATTAATAAATTCTATGAAATCTTCGAACATGCTCAAATATGTGAAGACTATAGCCTCCCTCCACGTGGATTTCAAAAAATTGGAAATTGTGTCGTTAACAACCAGCAAGAATGCTTTATTCATATCTGCCAACGTTTGGGAAATACTGAAGCTGCTAATGTTTTCATGAAATGGCTAGAAAACAGTATTTATAAAGAAGCGGATAATTATCCGGCTTTAAAGGAAGCGCTTAAGCATAAAGAAAGTAAATCTAATATACGACCTCTTAATAGGGGATCATCACAGCTTATACTCGTTGAGTCAAAATCGGGCAAAAAACATGTCATTCCGCAGGGAATAGCAGAAGGTCAACCTTTCAAAGATTTGACGCTAGGGTGCCGAGGAGATGTTCTTGCCGATAAAAATCCAAGTACTTGTCTCTTCAATCAACATGCTCTCTTAGCCTTTAAGGAAGGAGAATATTATCTATCACGTCACCCGAAGTGTGACCTAACAGCTGAGCTTAATTTAATACGCAATGCACTGAAAACGTCTCTTCAATACTCAGACGAGTCTTTTTTTGGCATAAAATTATGGAGTGGAGATAGGATCCAGCTAAATGATTTAGAGCTGGTTGTTGCGTAGGACAATTTAACCTATGCCTTACAAAGAAGACGCACATTAAATTCAAGCCTCTCCTCTCAATCCCTTTTGCAATAAAACGTGTGTTTCAGCAGCGAAATTGAAAAAGAAGATCACGGCAGGGGCTAGGATCGCTGTAAAAGGAATCATAATGAAAAACCATTGCAAGATGGTGTAAGTCGGCGTATCGCAATAATCGCACAATGTTCCTGTTAAAACAGCTGCTAAAACAAGTAAACCCACGATAAAGAGAATTGGAAGCAAGGCCACCAAGGCAAGAAGGAGATTGGAAAAAATATCTTCTTTCACTCTGTGAATGAGAAATTTAGAGATTTCAAATCGATTGAGGCCGCGGAGTGCCAGCAAAGGGGCCATAAAAAATAGGAGTGAAAGACTCAATAGGCAAAGGACTAATGACCCCAAGTTAAGGAGAAAAGGAGCAAAAGAAAGCACGACCCCAAAAAAATCTCCGAAACCAGGGATGTCATTGAGCAATACAAAAATGCCCATAATAACCCAGAGCAATAAATAACTTAAAATAATGGGCACAGAAAAATAGGAAGCGCCAATCACCACTTCCCACGATTTATTGAATACCTCCCCATAGTTAATCTCTTTCTTCTTGATTTCGTTGTGATAAATGCGCGTCAAAAAAATTCCCAATGAAAGGATAATTCCTGCTGACAAAAAAATGGGAAGAAAAGTGAGACTCATCACCACCCACTGACCCGCATTTAAAGCGAGACCCCGAAAAAAAACGACCAAAATTCCGCACAATGCTAAAACACAAAAGGTGAGTAGCCATTTTTTTTTGCAAAAACTCAAAGATAAAGCACGATTAAAAATAAATTGGATATCTTTCAGGGTCATAGGTCCTCATTAAAAGCAGCAAGTCTGTAAATCAAGTTGTAGGGGATGATTTATATAAATATTTAGGGCGAACAATAGGCAAGCCTTTGCCTTCTCGTGCGATACATCTTTCATGGACAATTTGCACAGCAATCCCTACAGTACGCGCAAGGCCAAATAAAATGGTGAAATATTCAGGGTAAGGAAATCCAGTGGCAGATAGTACTGTGCCTGAAATTGCATCCACATTGGGATAAGGATTAGAAATTTTAGGATTTTCTGCAAGGACTTTAGGTCCAATAGTACGTAAAATCTGTGTTAATTTAACAAGTGGATTATCAGGATACTTTTTTTCAGCCAAAGCATAAAGAACGGTAGCACGTGGATCTTCGACACGCAAAACAGCATGTCCGAAACCAAAAACGAGTTGATTGTTTGCTAGCCGATCACGAATCAAAGCTTCTACAGTTTCAGGCGAGACATCATTTTGTAGTTCACTCTGTATTTCTTCAACAAATTCGAGGCAGTCCTGATTGGCTCTACCGTGACGCGGTCCTGCCAATGCACTCATCGCAGCAGCAATAGATCCATACATATCTTGTAGACCAGACGCAACCGCTTTACCTACGAAGGTAGATAGATTACCACCCCCATGGTCAAGATGAAGAACATTAAATAATTTAAAGACTTCGATTAATTCTTCTGGTGAAGCATTGGGAACGTTCAGCATATGCACAAAATTTTCGATATAACCAAGCTCAGGTTTTGAAGGTTTAGATTCTCCCCAACCTGCGTGGTAGTTGATGACTGCAGCTGCAATTTCAGGAATTTTGGCAATTAATGCAAGGCAGTCAGCTCGATAATCATTTTGCCCTTCAATCATTCCACATGTAAATAACGCTGCACAGAATAGTTGCATCGGATGCCCTTCATTTGGAAGCTTCCGAATGTGATCGATCACTCTAGGTGCACAAATTGCATGCCGCTGAAGTAAATTAGAAAAATCTTCAATTTCACCTTTAGAACCATCATTTCCTGTATATAGTAAATGGATGGCGCGTTCAGGTTCCCAGTAAGCAATATCTGCAACAGGATAATTGCGATAGAATAAACCTTTGATGGGATCGACATTTGATGTCGTGCAGTACCCGACTGGATATCCTCTTAAACCTGTATCAAGATTATCTTCTGTGATTTCAAAAAGTACCTTACTCATTTTTACTTTCTCCTCAATCGATCTTTTAGGATTGTTTTATAACGATATTCTTTTCTTCAATCAACTCTTTCTCTGTTAGGAGAATTTTTTCTTTTAAAAATGGATTGAGCTCTAATCCCTTGACAATTTCCCAATCACCTTTTTGATCTAAACGGCAAGGGAAAGAAAAAATGAGATCTTCTTGGATTTCATAAGGATTTCCATCGCTACAAACAGCTGAAGAAAACCACTGACCTTCAGGCGTCGGAAAAACCAATGCTTTTACATCATCTATCAATGCGTTTGCCGCAGAAGCAGCTGAAGATTTTCCGCGAGCAGCGATAATTGCAGCTCCTCGTTGTTGAACATTTTTAATAAAGGTGGTTTTCAACCATTCTTCATCTTTAATGACTTCAAGCAAGGGCTTATTGTGGATACGCGCATGATAAAAATCAGGCACTTGGGTTGAGGAGTGGTTACCCCAAATGGTCATGTGACTAACCGATTCAACATCCGTGTTTGCATGTTTTGCTAAAGCCGCAACCGCACGGTTTTGATCCAGGCGTGTCATGGCATGAAAATTTTTGCGGGGAATGTTGGGAGCATGTTTCATGGCAATTAAGCAATTTGTGTTGCAAGGATTCCCCACAACAAACACTTTTGCATTTCGATTTGCAGATGCATTAAGTGCTTTGCCTTGTTCCACAAAAATTTTCCCATTTTCTGTGAGTAGTTCTCCACGTTCCATTCCCGGACCACGAGGTTTAGAACCAATTAAAAGGGCATAATCGATTTCACCAAATAATTGAAAAGGATCGGAACCAATCTGGATGTGTTTCAATAGAGGAAAAGCGCAATCCTCTAATTCCATTTTTACCCCTTCTAAACTTTTTAAGGCCTCAGGGATTTCTAAAATATGTAACGCAATTGGTTGATCATTTCCCAACATCTCTCCGCTTGCAATTCTGAATAGTAGGTTATAAGCAATTTGACCTGCTCCTCCGGTCACCGCAATGCGCTTTATGGATTTCGACATAGCATTCCTCCTGGTCGTTTGATTGCATATTAAGATGAAACGGTGATTATTTCAAAAAAGTTATTTCAAAAATATCGATTGCCAGCAGAAATTCCGAAAGAAATTATAATGAATATATTTAATTTTTAATTTGTATTTTTCAGGCCAGATAGTAAGCCTATAAAATTATTTAAATATTCATTAAATTTTTTTTAAAATAATTGAGATGCTGAATTATTGATTTTTTTGTGTTCATCTATTACAAGAATTTTATGACATTAACAACGAATGGCTATTTATTAATTGAACCGGGAAATTTTTCGGAAAGCTTACAAAAAGCAGCTGATAAACTCGAAAAAGCATCTAATATTTCGAATCATTTAACTACCGCAAAAGAGGTGTATTTCGTGATGATATGATCTTGAATTAAATCAAAATTTGAATTTTTAAAATTAAAGAAAAATAGTAATTTAAATCGAAATATTTTCCATTAATTTCTAATGGAAAATTTTTTATAATGAAATATAGAACGTAAACTTTCGAAGCTTGAAACATGTTTTTAATTTATTAATTAACTCGAAATATTTATTAAATAATAAATCTCAATTAGAGGATGAAAGAATTTACACAAATTGCCTTAGGCATACTTCTTTCTTCGAATGGAGAGGAGAAATTCCAATTGATTTTGAACCGATCATTAAAAATTGCATGCTTTCACGCTTGAGTATCGATTTAAACGGCCTAAAGATCCGTTAAGATACACATCCTTCTAAAATGGGCAACTTATGGGAAAAGGTGGAATTCTCAGAGATACGTCGCTGATGGCAGTCATCATTAGCCAAATAAAGAATTGTTCGCGGCTTTTGAGTTAAGAAGCAATAGACAAAGTCAAGAGTTATAGAGATCAAACAGCACTGACATGTGCAATTTCCGAGGGTTTTGTTGTTATTGAAGAGCAATTAACGGCAAAAGATCCTGATGGTGACACCTGGCGAGACATCAATGTCAGAGGAAACAGATCAAATGCAAGATGCTTTCACCAAGATGTGTTGACGGAGAAGCCCATTTAGAAGATAGAATTTTTGAGATTTAGGGAGAAATGAACACCTTATTTCTTCCTGAGTGGGAAAGGATGTTGAAGTTCGTCCTTAAAAAGCTTTATTTTTTTGCATTTTTAAAATTACGTTCTTCAAATTTAATCTTCATTAATGTTATAATCCACACCTTTCATGCTTATTCAGTGCACGATATAGATTAAACGCTCTTTAAAAGGAATGGGATGACACAACCACTCACATTTGCTTCGAAAGAACAATTAAATATCATTGAGATTTTTTCTAGTGTTCAAGGAGAAACAAGTTTCGCTGGTCTACCGACGGCATTTATCCGGCTAGCGGCTTGCAATTTACGTTGCTCATGGTGCGATACCTCTTATTCTTTTGGAAGAGGGGATGTTTTCGGGCTCCCTCAAATTTTGGAAAAAGTCGATGAGTTTGGCTGTCGAAATGTTTGTGTAACAGGTGGGGAACCTCTTTTGCAAAAAAATGTGTATCCTTTGATGACACAACTTTGCGACAAAAACTATATCGTTAGTGTGGAGACTGGAGGATCTTTGTCTATTGAGGAAATCGATCCGCGAGTACATATTATCTTGGATATAAAATGTCCAGATAGCAACATGAGTGATCGCAATTTTTGGCCAAATTTAAGTGCTATACGCCCGGAAGATGAAGTCAAATTTGTCATCAATGGCTACCAAGATTACCTTTATGCGAAAGAAGTCTGTGAAAAGTTTCAGCTATTTTCACGAAAAATTCCTGTCTTACTATCTCCAGTATTTGATGTGTTGGATTCTAAAGAACTAGTGAATTGGGTTTTGCAAGATAAACTGCCAGTGCGTTTAAACATGCAATTACATAAATTTATTTGGTCTGCAACAACTCGTGGAGTTTAATATGAAAGCTATTGTGTTATTAAGTGGGGGATTAGATTCCGCTGTGATGCTTGCTCGTCTCCACGAACAACAAATCGAAACACTTGCAATTAGTTTTGATTATGGTCAGCGACATCGTGTTGAATTAGAATTTGCTAAAAAGATAGCGGATTTTTATGGTATTGAACATGAAGTAATTCCAATCGATCCTTTAATTTTTCGGGGTGGATCAGCCTTAACATCTTCAGAAACTCCCCAAAAAGGGAAGTCCAAAGAGGATATTCTAAAGCAAAGCATTCCCTTCACTTATGTTCCTGCACGCAACACCCTTTTTTTAGCTTATGCTTTGGCTAAAGCTGAAATGCACGGGGCTGATCAGATCCATTTTGGGTCTAATGCGATGGATTTTTTATCTTATCCAGATTGTCGTCCTGGCTATTTTGAAGCCGCGCAAGAACTTTTTAATCAAGCAACAAAGCAATCTGTAGAAGGAAAAGCCCCTCAAATCGTCACACCCCTTTTAAAGTGGACAAAAGAAGAGATTGTAAAAGAAGGTTATCGCTTAAAAGTCCCTTTTGAACTCACTTCTAGCTGTTATGATCCCACTGCAAATGGACAGCCTTGTCAACAATGCGATGCCTGTACATTGCGGCAAGACGCATTTCTTTCTATATCAGAAGTTAATTAAGACGAATTTCCAATTGATGTGACATCCCTTTTCTTACGCTAAAGAAAGGGGATAATCTTAACATCTTTTGCATGTCGTGACGGGCGTAGTGATTCCACTCTTTCATCTCTTCTTTTTCAAGCAGCTGAATCAAGTGATCTAGTTTATAATTTGTTTTAGGAGAATAGAAATAAGAGCGGGCTTTTTTTGTTAAATGGAGATAGATCTCAGCAGTCCTTTGATCCACACAAAAAAGACCTTGACCGACTTCATGTAGATAGGTGGCCAAGCAAAATTGATTGTCGTAAAAAAGTTCATTGAAGAAATTACTAGCGGAATGAGCGATTTTGAATGAATAAGAGATCTTTTGAAAGCGCTCCTTCAATTCTTGTAAAGTTGCAATGCCCGAACGATTTTGCATCCAAGGCTTGATAAATGCTTCCACTACTTCTTGCATGCGCTGATGAACACTTTCACTTTTTGCAGGGGATGTACAAAATTTTTTTACATCCAAGTACCACTCTTCTTTTTTTTGAGTATTTAATCTTCTCACTTCCACATTTTCAGCAGGGGAAAGCGAGAGAAGCTCGTTAAGATCAAATTTCTCCAAGAAAACATAGCTTTTTTTTCGATCATAAGCACCTACCAGACTTTTGATCCAAGAACCCCACCCTAAAGAATAATCACGTTCAGTTGAACGGTTTTTCACATATTTTTTGAGGGTTTGTTGGATTTCATCAATATGTCCTTGACCCATGCCTTTCAAGAAAATGAGGTCTTGTGTGTCAGCTTTTAAAAGATCTTGTATTAGGCATTTTCCATTTTTCTCTAAGCATTTCTCCGCATGTTGTGATAACCCTAGAATATGGATAGGTTCATCAAGAAAGATAGGAGAGATCCAATTGCGAAATCCGGGACCAAAATCAAATTCTAGCTGTTGTTTTTCATGGATAGTCACTTCAGAAACTGTTTCTGAAACAGAACTAGAGATTTTAGTTGGAGTTGATGTATTTAATTTTCGAATAGAATTTACATTAACGGTTTCTAACGCGTAGGTTTTTTCGAGTCCATGTGTGTAAGCTGTTTTATAGATGTCAGCAAATGGAACAGGTGTATTTGGGCTTAAAGTTTGTTTTGCTACCGTTTCTGCATTGGCATGAAAATAAGGAGGATTCGAAATCTGGAGATGTTCGGTACAAGGGATGAAATCTTCTTCGTTATCGTCTTTAGAAGTATTTACAAATTGATCGAACTGTTTTTTCAAATTTTCAAGTATAGGCATTATAAACTCGGATTATTAGCTCTTTTACTTATTTTTAAAGGAGTTGAGAAATAATAGAAACAAAAAATAATCCTAAACCACTTTAAAAATTAAAAACATCTTATTTTATTGTTCAGGATGCAGTGAGGACAAGAGGCATTGTTGAGAAGTTGTACCTTTAATGAATTTAATTTTTTAGTAATAGCCTTGCTCATGATTGTGGTTTATGCATAGTTCATTTAAAGAGGATTTTCTAAGGAGGCCGCAGCTTCCACAAGAAAGACTATAAAGCTTTATTCTATAAAATAAAAAGTAAAAAATGCTTTTAAAATAGCTTAAGGAGAGGGTTTATGGCATAACAAAAAATAATGGCTTTCACAAAATGAAAGCAGATGATGCTCTAACGAACTTAATAAAAGCCATATCTTCTTCATGAGAAGATATGGCTAAAATTAAAAATTAAGATTCATCAGAAGCGATAGTTGCTGTATGGCTACTTTCAAGCTGATTGATTAGATTTGTCAGCTCTTGTTTTTTTTCAGAAAATTCGTGTTCAATTTTTTCAATTTTTTCTTGCAATGACAACGTTTCACTTTCTTTTTGCGACATTAGATTTTGATAGTTGTGTTCCATTGAAGCAATTTTAAGTTCTCGTTCTTGTAGCAGCGACGTGAGATGTTCAATTTCTTTTTGAAGAATATTCGTTTGTTGGTGTTTCTCGAGTTCCGCATTTTCGTGAATAGCTAAGGCGAGCAAATAGTTACTTTGGAGTTCACGATGTTTGTCTTGTAAAAGCTGAACCTCATCTTCCACTTGCGAAATGTGTGTTTCTTTGCCTTGCAGTATAGAAGAAACGTGTTTCAATTCCCCATCTAAAGCACGTATTTCTTGTTCTCGATCTTCCTGGCTAGCTAAAGCGGAATGGAAGCTGCTGAGCAACTCACGATGTTTATCTTGCAAAAGCTGAACTTCTTCTTCCACATTGCTGATGTAACTCTCTTTATCCTGTAATAAGAATGAAAGCTGTTTGACTTCTCGTTCTTTTTGATCATGCTGAGCAATCGTTTGTTGAAGTTGTGTAGTAAAATCTTGCTGAGCATTTAAAGCCAATTGATAGCTTGCTTGCAGATCTTGATATTGATTTTGCAAGGATAGAATATCTTGCTCAGCATCTTTAATCAGCGTTTCTTTTTCCTGCAAAAGGGAAGCCAAATATTCGAATTCTTCTTGAATTTGATTTAACTCCAACTCTTTATCTTTCTGGCGTTCCGAAGCCTTGACAAGATCCTGTTGATGATTTTCTTGTGCTGCCATCGCCAATTGATAATCATCTTTAAGATGGTTTAAGTCTTGCTGCAGGTTTTGGATAAAATGTTCTTTGTCTTGTAAAGCAGAGGCTAAATACTCAAATTCTTCCTGAAGCAAAACGGCTTCTTGTTCTTTCTCTTTTTGTAGAGCTAAAGCGTGGATAAGCTCTTGCTCAGAGCCTTTTTGTGAAGCCAGAATCTCTTGATAGTTTTCTTTAAGCTGGAGGATCTCTTGTTCAAGATGACTAATGTGTGCTTCCTTTGTTAGGAGATTGGAAGCTAAATACTCAAATTCTTCCTGAAGCAGTAGGGCCTCTTGCTCTTTATCTTTTTGGAGGGCCAAGACACTCACGAGCTCTTGTTTAGATTCTTCTTGAGCAGCCAAGGCTTCTTTGTATGTTTCTTGAATCAGGTTTATTTCTTGCTCAAGATGAGTGATGTGGGCTTCTTTAGTTTGGAGGTCGGAAGCTAAATACTCAAATTCTTCCTGAAGTAAAAAAGCTTCTTGCTCTTTCTCTTTGTGTAGAGCGATGGCTTGCGCAAGCTCTTGTTTAGATTCTTCTTGAGCAGCCAAAACCTCTTGATAAGAAGTTTTGAGCAGATCCATTTCTTGCTCAAGATGAGTGATGTGGGCTTCTTTAGTTTGGAGGTCGGAAGCCAAATATTCAAATTCTTCCTGAAGTAAAAAAGCTTCTTGCTCTTTCTCTTTATGCAGAGCGATGGCTTGCGCAAGCTCTTGTTTAGATTCTTCTTGAGCAGCCAAAACCTCTTGATAAGAAGTTTTGAGCAGATCCATTTCTTGCTCAAGATGAGTGATGTGGGCTTCTTTAGTTTGGAGGTCGGAAGCCAAATATTCAAATTCTTCCTGAAGTAAAAAAGCTTCTTGCTCTTTCTCTTTATGCAGAGCGATGGCTTGCGCAATTTGACTTCTTAATTCTTTTTGCAAACTCTCCTGTTGATCTCGAGTTGCAAGGTAGTGATCCTGTAATTCCCCATATTTTTGCTGAAGCAATAAGACTTCTTGCTCTACATTAAAAGCATAGAGTTCTTTTTGTTCGAGTAATTGTGTTGTGGATTGCAAATCATCTTTCAAAGCCGCTACATGCGCTTCTTTCTCTTTTTGCAGCGCAAGACTATTCTCAATTTGTTGATGTAATTCAACCTGTAAGGATTCTTGCTTTGATACAATTAGCTGGTAATTATTTTGAAGCTCTTCATTTTTAGCCTGCAAAAGTTGAATCGTTTGTTCTTTTTCTTGCAAAACGGAAGTTAAGTGTGAGAACTCTTCCTGAAGAAGCTTTGCTTCTTGCTCTTGTTCTTGTTGGCGTGTAAGAGTTTGCTCCATTTGGAAAGTAAATTCTTTCTGTGACATTTCTTGACTAGCAAGGACATCTTTTAATTGTAGGATTTCTTGTTCAAGCTGATCGTTATTGGTTTCTTTCTCATGCAAGGATAGAGTTAATTGCTCTAACTTTTCTTGTAGAAGAATTGCCTCAGCTTCTTTTTCCTTTTGCAAGGTAAGGGTGCTGTCAATTTGAGCTGATAATTCCTGTTGTAAACCTTCGTGCTGAGCAACAGCTAGCAAAGAATCTGTATGGAGTTCTTGATATTGCTCATGCAAAAGTTGCAATTCTTGTTCTATGCGGCCGACATATGTTTCTTTTTCTTGTAAGGCAGCTGTTAAGGATTCAAGGTCTGCTTGCAATTGCTGAGACTCTAGTTCTTTGTCTTTTTGTAAAATCAAAGCCATCTCTAATTGTGCTGCAGTGCGACTTAAAGCATTTTCGTTAGTCTCCAATGTTGCAAAATAGCTTTCTTGGAGGTCTTGATATTTTCCTTGCAGCAGTGCAACTTCTTGCTCAACATTTTCCATCCCCATTTGCTTTTCCGCTAGTAGAGTGCTGAGCTGATTGAGCTCATCTACATTTTTGAGATATTGGTGATTGAGCATTTCGTTTGCAGCAATTTGCAATTGGTAATCTTCTTGCAAACGCTTTATTGCTTGTTCTTCTGCTTGCACAGTTGCGTCTAATAAGGCGATTTTTTCTTCGGCATTTTTCAATGTTTCGGCCAAATGCAAATGACTGGTATGTTCTTTTTCTAGATTTTCAAGATTGGAGAGTGTTGCAAATAATTCTTTGACGAGTGTTTGAGAATGGGCGCGCTCATTTTCAATATTCTCTTGAAGAGACAGCTCTAATGTCTTAAGATTTTCAATTTCTTGATTCTGAGAAATGATAATTTGATCATATTCATTTTTTTCCCGCAGAAACTTTTCCAGTTCTTGAGACTTATTTTCTAAAAGAGCACCTTCTACTTCAGATGCCGTATAAAACTGATTAATTAAAGCTGTTTGCTCTTGGTGGTGCTGTTGCAATGCTTGGATTTCTGTCTGCAAAAAATGTGTCGATTTTTCATTTTCTGACAGGGCTTGCGTGTATAAATTCAGCAGTTGATCATACTCTTCTTTCATTGATGTCAATGCGAGCTCTCGTGCTTCTAATTCTTTATCAAGAGATTCAAATCTTTGCTGGATATCTGCAAGTTCTAGAAGTTTGTTGTCTGACTGTAGCAGCTCATCCGAGTATTTGTGTGTTTGGAATTTTTCAGCTGCTAAGCGCGTGTGTAAGGCTTCGTGAATCTGGCTTAGCGCGAGGATTTCATGATTCTTTTCTTCCAAAAGATTTTTAGATTTTTCAAGATCTTGTTGTAGGTTTACAATAATCTGTTGTTTATCTTGCAACGCGTTTTCTAACTCTTTTCGATATTGACGCGCATCTTGAATTTGAGCTCGTAAGGCTTCAATTTTTAGTTGCTGTTCAGGATTAGGTTGATAACCAAATAAGTCGACTTTTGTGTGCAATAGTTCGTATGAAAGGGCCTGTACTTCTTCGTTGAGGTTGGCAATCAGATATTGGCGATCGCTTGACTCTTCTTGCAATTGCTGGATGATTAAACTTTGTCGCGCCAGCTTTTCTTTTTCTGCGGCAGTTAACATGGCTGTTTGGGAGGGAATATACAAATCGGATTGGGAAGGTTGCTCCTGATTTATTTTACCACCTCGAATAACTTCAAATCCAATAATCCCCATTAGTACACATGTCACTACGCTTAGACCGATAGCTGTGGTTTTTTGCTTCTTTTTAGGGATGTAAGAAGGGGGCTCTGAAAAGCGGTTTGATTGATTTTCGGAATTTTCAGAACCTTCATGAGGGTTTTGAATGTTAGAATCTATTTTCATTGTTTTTTTCCATCAATTCATACGTTTTAATAGCGAAAGCAAGATTTGCAAGCATAATCCATAATCTCTCTGCTATTAAAAACTCAACATAAAATTTAAGCAAGGTTTTAACTCACGAAAGGAAAGCCATTGAAAAATTTATAAATAAACATTAGGATCTGGCCAAATGCTAGCATAAAATAATTGACTACCAGGATAACAAAGGGGACATATCATCATGGTTGAGCATCATCTTTATACTAACCGACTCATCCATCAAAAATCTCCCTATCTTTTGCAGCATGCTCATAATCCAGTTGATTGGTATCCATGGGGAGATGAAGCTTTTTTAGCCGCAAAGGAAGCAGATAAGCCCATTTTTTTATCTGTCGGTTATGCAACTTGCCACTGGTGCCATGTCATGGAGCAAGAATCATTTGAAAATTTAGAAGTAGCTCAAGCCTTAAATGAAGCTTTTATCAATATAAAAGTGGACCGCGAAGAACTGCCAGAAGTAGACAGCCTGTATATGGAGTTTGCTCAAAGCATGATGTCTGGTGCTGCAGGCTGGCCGTTGAATGTGATTTTAACACCGGATTTATATCCTTTTTTTGCTGCAACTTACCTTCCCCCAGTCAATAGCCATGGACTCATTGGCATGCTTGAGCTTGTAGAACGAATTCATGAAGCTTGGCAAGGTGACGAACGGGAACGCATTTTGATGCAATCTGAAAAAATCGTTGAAGTTTTTGAACAGCATGTGCACACCTCAGGAGAACTGTTGCCACCTCCCGAAGTCATCGAAAAAACCATTGAGATGCTCATCAAGTTAGCAGACCCTGTTAATGGTGGAATGAAAGGGGCTCCCAAATTTCCGATTGCTTATCAGTCTGTCTTTTTGCTCCGCTACTCCATGGAAAAAAAAGATAGTCGGCCTTTGTTTCTTGTTGAACGAACCTTGGAAATGATGCGCAGGGGAGGTATTTACGACCATTTAGGTGGAGGTTTTTCTCGTTACAGTGTAGACGAAGCTTGGCAAATTCCTCACTTTGAGAAAATGCTTTACGACAACGCTCTTTTGGCAGATTGCTATTTTGAAGCCTGGCAAGCGACCCAAAATCCACAGTATAAAAAAGTCTGTGAGGAAATTTTGCATTATGTATTGCGAGATATGTCTCATTTTCGCGGGGGCTTTTATTCGGCTGAAGATGCCGATTCAGAAGGCCATGAAGGGCGTTTTTATACGTGGACTTTAGAAGAAGTTGAAGAGTTGCTAGGTGGTGAAAATGAAAGTGAATTATTTGTTCATTATTTTGACATTACTCCCGAAGGAAATTTCGAAGGGAGGAATGTTTTACACACGCCTTTAAGCCTAGAAGAATTTGCGAAAAAGATGGGAATGGATGCCCAACAACTGGATCTTCTGTTCACCGAACAAAAACATATTCTTTGGAAAGCACGAGAAAAAAGAGTTCATCCGTTTAAAGATGATAAAATTTTAACAGCTTGGAATGGATTGATGATTCAAGCGATGGCAGAAGCTGGTTGTGCATTTTGTGATCAACGATTTCTATCGGCAGCGCAAAATAGTGCCAAATTCATTAAGGCAAAACTTTGGAATGAGCATGGCTTATTGCGTAGATGGAGAGATGATGAAGCCATGTTTTCAGCTGGGTTAGACGAATATGCTTTCTTGATCCGAAGTTTATTGACTCTATTTGAAGCAGGTTGCGGTACGGAATGGTTACAATGGGCATTAGAGCTCAATGAAATTCTGAAGAATCAATTCAAAGCTTTAAATGGTGCTTATTATCAGACTAACGGGCAAGACCTTTCGCTTGTCATTCGGAAATGTCAATTTTCAGACGGTGCAGAACCATCCGGAAATGCGATTCAATGTGAAAACCTTCTCCGTTTATATCAATTGACGCACGATTACAGTTATCTAGAAGATGCAAATGACATTCTTCGCGGAGTTTGGAAATTTATGGAACACTACCCCCCAGGATATTGTTATCATATGATGAATCTCCACAAATACTATGCCAAAGATCAGCTGCCTACTATTACAATAGCACTCAATAGCAAGGATTCACATTTTCAGGAATTGCGTCAGAATTTTTATCAAAAATTTATTCCTCACAAAGCAATCATTTGGAGACGTCCGGATGATGAGTTACTGTTTAATCTTTTGCCTTTTGCTCAAGAACAAATCCCATTAAATGATCAGACCACACTTTACATCTGTTATGACCGACGATGTGATCATCCGTTGGTCAATCTTTCGGAAATGCTTGAAGCTATCGCAAAGCTTTGAGCTTATGGTATAAAACGATTTTATTGAGCATCTTTTTTTGAGAGATCTTTAAGAATTTCCTTGAGCTTTACCGAAAAGATTTGCTAGTATGTCGCATCGAGTATGTGAGTAACTTGCAGTAGCTCTGGGGCTTCTCACTCTTTGCGCAATCAACGCATATAATTAATTCGACGTCGACGAAACGATAAATAAGGAGAAATTTTTTTATGGCTATAAGTTTATATTCAAATCAACAATCATTCGCGAAGCTTATTGAAGAAGCAAGCAAACAACTCACAGGCCACAGTGAATTACGTCTTTCATCTGGACTAAAAGTAAGAAAAGCAGGGTATGGCTTTATTGAATGGCTTCGCTCTATTTTTGGTGCAGATTCCACACGGGGCTATAAAAAAACAGCAGCTAAATTGGAAGCTTTGGCCCTAAAAAGAAGTGCAGAAATACCTTTTGAAGGCGTTTTACGCGATCAATTTAATGAAGGTTATAAAAATATTTTAGGAAAAGTTTTGCATATTACAGAAAAAGATGATGGTTCCTTAGAAGTTGATGCAAAGCTTACTAAAAATGTAAAGAAAACTGAAGCGATTAAGAAACGTTTCACTGACTCGCTTGATAAGGTGAAAAAAATTGAAGTTACAGAAGAAGCGAAAGAGATTCAACGTAAACAATTAGATATTTTAGATGAATTAGAAGCTCTCAAAGCTAATAAAGCTGCAAAAGCTCAAGAGATTACAGGCAAGCACGAAGAAATTTCTCAACGACAAAAAGCGATTGAGGATCTTCAAGCGCTTGAAGATAAAGATGAAGACGCGATAGCTGCAGCTAAAGAGTCTTTAAAAGAATTAAGTGACCAGCTATCACGTTTAGAAGAAGAAAATGATGCGTTAGCTATTTCACAAAAGACTAAAGAAGAAGAGCGTACAAAAAATCATGCTGCTCTAATCGCATTTCAGGTGAAGAAAAAACCTGCAACGTCTAATACTAAACCTAAAGCAGATCCTAAAAAAGACTAATTTCTCATTTAGGTAAATGGATAACTCCTTCCTAGAAAGGGGTTATCCCTACTATCCTCTCCAAATTACCTTGCATCATGTTTTTATTATGAAAGTTTTTTGAATGAATGGTCCGTCTTTGACATTTCTGTTTGTGACAAATAAAAGTCTTATGCGAACTACTCCAAGATAGTAAAGCACAAAATGCCATCGAAGGGACGTTTTGCGCTCATACCTGTCCATTTCCAAAAGGTACAAGGTCTCCAAGAATCTCGTTTTTATGACAAAACGCCTTCTTTGGAAGAGAAAAAGAGCATTATATTTTACCTATACTCGTCTTTTTTTGATCAGAAACCAGAAGTACAATTTTTCTTACAGTTTCTATTGCTTCAGACTTTTGCGTAAAACCAGAGACACTTACTGAATACGTATTTAACTTTAAAAGAGTTTCCCGTTGCAATTCATTATTGTAATCTATGTTGTAAATGCTATTTTTAAAAACTTTCAAGATTTGCATCGACTCAAAAATCTCAATTATTTTTTTTACGCAACCTAATGTATTTAAGGGAGAAGCAACTATAGAATGTGAAAAATCTGGTAGCGATTGATGAGCTTTATCTAATTCATTTATATAATTATTTAAAAGAAGAGATTTAATCTTTTTGCGAAAAAAAGAGACGTCGTCTCCATAACCTAAAACAACGTCGTCAATAGGATGTTTAACAACATCAATCATGCCTAATTTAGATAAAACATTACCGTCATGAGTCCAAATGCCAAAGTGTTGAGATTTACCCATATAGCTATAAACAGCCAAATCTCCTGGAGATGGTTCTTTTACTTCTTCATAGCCCCAGCTTGCAAGATAATTTTTACTATCATTGAAAAATTCAGCAGGCCATTTAGCGAATTCTGAGTTAAATATATAGGGGAACGACTTTTCTTCATTAAGTAGATAGAAGGCGAAATCATAACAATATGAAACTCGCTTATTAGATATATATTCTTCATAATTAGACACTTCTGCTATCTGAAAATCTTCTTTAGAAAGAAAATGGTCAGGCTGTTTAATGACAAGAGGATTTTCATATAAAATTTGCTCAATTATTTCTTTAAATATGCCGCCAATTTTATTGAATAAATCAGATCGCAGTTGATGGTCATTAAGTTGAGAAATTACTTCATTGCTGATTACGTCTACTTTAGCTGAAATTCTTACTCCTTCTTCATGACTCAAATAGCGACCCACCTTATCTTTAAAGCGGTCAGCAAACCATTTAATTTTCTTTATTGCATCTGACTTTTGCCATACAGCGGGACTAATATTGGATTCAGATTTAGATGCGGTATCTTCGGCCAAAAAACGGTAGCTTGACGCAAGCTGTTCAACCGCTGACAAGCACGTTCTTCTTTCGTTTACAGGCAAATGGACACTCATAATATAACTCTTTTTATTAAAGTTTATAAAATTTAAAACACATCAAGAATTATTTTCTGTGTGCCAATATAATAAAGTTCTTATTTCTGAATTAACAGTAAACTAGAAAAAAACATAACATTCTCTAAATTTAAGAGTCTATAGCATTTTTCTTATTCCAGCCGTGGACCCAACATAGACATTAAATCACATGATATCACATATAAGCTATTTTGACATTGAAGCAATCGCCTACCCTATCCCTAGATAGGTGTGTAGTTGCTCGCCTAAAAGGCTATCATTTTGACTCATTTTGATCACAACAAGAAGTTGAAGATTGGCTTTAGACATTGAAAGACAAATTAAGCAAGTTTAGCAGGGACAAAAACCAGCACACACCTATTCTGAGCTCATTGATCATTTTATCAATAATGGAGTACTTAAATATCACTGCTCCGCTAAAGATTCAGTCCGTCATCTCAGTTATTGGAGAGAGACTAGAGAATTTTACAAATTAAGAATGTGTCAAATCTTTTATTAGACAATTTAACACCTTCGCCAATTACTTTATATTCATCTATAAAATGTTTCTTTCGATCACGTTTTGCGCATAATCAATTAATTTAAATTTAATTATGTAAGTATGGTTTTTGTGGGTTTTGTTTGTTTTTTTTGTAAAAATATAATTTACTTTATTATAAATGTTGTGTAAAATTATGTTTTACAAAAACTTTAATTAATAAAAGGTGTAATTATGAATTCTTTTTCTAGTTTAGGTGCTGATTCTATTTTAAATTCCAACTGCATTGATCATTTTAAAAAAATTGCATCTAGCGTAAAAGTGTATGGCACTGGCGAGGAAGTTGTTGATTGGCCACAATCACGTAAAATAGATAGAATTTTGTATCTTCATACACCTGAAGGGGAAAAACAGAGCTCTCTTTTAGACGATCTCAAACCCAAAAGTTGTGTAATTGATATGGGAGCAGGTCGCGGGATGTTTTTACTTGATTTAAAGAATTTGCAAAAAGACTTAAGTGTTATCGGAGTTGGAGTTACTAAATTAGATCAGAGAATAATTAATGATAATTTAACTGACAATGATTCTATTTATTATGGATATGTTCCTGAAATAACTGAATTATTGAGAAATCATTATCAAAGTGTTGATCTTATAATGGAAACATATGGCCCTTTGACTTACGCAGAGAATCCTTTACATGTATTAATTTTTATTGGGTTACTTCTAAATGAAAATGGTTCTTATTCCTGCATGTCATCTACGACATCAGAACTTCCCAAACATGTTTTTTCAACGAATGAAACTGTGGCAAAAATTGCCGATTTCTTTGAAGAAAATATGGGGATTAAACTTGAATTTTCTCAAAAAGAAATTGACTCTGAAGCTTATCCAGGCAAGCGTTGTACTGATTTTCAATTTCGAATGAAACCCATTAAAGATAATCCCATTTGGAAAAAACTTGGAGAAAATACTCCCGATACTATTTGGGATAGGCTCAAAAATGAAGCGGATCAAAAATTCGGAGAACCACAAAAAGAAGCTGCTTGGTATAGTGCAGGTGGATTTTCCATTTCTGCTAAAAAATATTTATAAAAACGGGAATAAAATAGTAAATTGAAATTCGTGGTTAAGTATTGCAATTTAGTGATCTATCTAAAAATCGCCAGAACTCTGGCCATGAATCCAATTTGCTGTTTACGGCATATTTTCTCAAATCTTATACATTGAGGAAGCCGAGTAGGCCCGTTTACAACGAACGGGCCTTTAAACTTTTATTGCTCTTGTGGTTTTGAGGGTTCAGGCATTGATACAATGCGGATATCCCTTTGTGGGAAAGGCATTGAAATCTGGTTTTCACGCAAAACAGTTTCTATCATACTTAAGTAAGTTGAAAGAACATTTTTTGCTTGGCGAGCTGCTCGCTCATCAATCCATACCAACAATTCTAAGTCCAATCCACTATCACCAAAGCGAGTTAAATAAACTGTGGGTTCTGGAATACCTGTTCTTAATAAGGTCAATGGTTCCTTTTTTGCGGCTTCTGTAATCAAACCAACAACAAGTTCTTTATCCGATCCATACGCGACACTGAAGGGAATGTGGATCCGTCGAAATGGATCGCTTAGAGTCCAATTTGTTACTTTTGTGGTGACTAGATCGGCGTTAGGGACCAACACTTCAATTCCGTCGGGAGTGCGTAAAATAGTGCTGCGGACATTGATCGCGCGCACTTCTCCTCTCACTCCATTTTCTAGCTCGATCACATCGCCAATCTTTAAGTTGCTTTCAAACAGAATAATCAAGCCAGAGACAAAATTATTAAAGATAGATTGTAATCCAAACCCTAATCCCACACCGAGTGCACCGGCTACAAGTAAAAGATTGGAGAAGTCGAATCCAATGGTCGAGAGTGCAATAAGAGTTCCGATTAGAAGAATCAAATAGTGAATCAAGCGATTGATTCGATAAAGAACAGATTGTTGAACACCCCGTCTTTTTGCTCCGATTGTGGTAAGCGCACTTACAACTAATCGAGAGACCCAAAATGTTAAAAATAAAATAGCCAAGAAGCGAAGGAGCGAAAACGTTGTAACGGGGTAGGTTCCTACGTAAAAGAGGGTGTGCCCCATTGATTCCACGAGAGAGGAATAAGTGGCCCCGAGGTAAGAAAAGAAACCGTTAATCCATTGAGTGTGCTGATTAACAAAAGGAGAGATGTTATCCTCAAAACTTTCCAAAAGGAAGGATGTATCCGATAGGGCGGCTTCAAGATTTGAAATGGACTGTAGGTTTTTTTTCCCAATATTTACCAATTCGTCATGAAGGTGACTGGAATCTTCTTTTTGTTTTTGATTCGAAGGCTCGGTTAGGCACAAGACTTGTTCATTTCTTTGGGAGATCCCTTCCGCGCGTTTTCGCCATTCTGCAAAAAGGTTTTCATCATTGTCTAAGGTTTGCCTCCACTCTTTTCCTTGCTGATTAAATGCTGCTAAAGTGCTTTCATCAGGGCTTTGCGTCACAAGTTTGGACAAATTAAACATCAGAGCTGCTTTGATATATTGAAGTTGAGCGCCGGCTTCTTCTATTGCTGCCTCGAATCCATGTAGAATGGAGAGTTGTTTTTTGACTTCGTTGACATCGCATGAATTGAGTAGGGAAGCTGTCATAAAATTGGAGTCTTTTGTACTGGCGATCTGCTTTCTTTCTTCCCATTCTTTTTGAGTAGCTAGCATTTGTTGTTCAAATTTTGCCACTTCGGCATGGCTACTGACCAAATGTTTTTCAGCAAAATCTTCTTCATTTTTACGTAAGCTTAAAACAGTTTTGATATTTTCGTAATTCTGATTAAGAATCTCTAAGCTTTTTTTATTTAACTCTAATTCAGTACGCGTAGCGATCCAGTCCAATCCTTGTAAAAATTTGCTTTCTGAATAGGTAGAAGACTTATCGTAGTTCAAGATTAGCTTATCGACTTTCTCTTGAATTTTTTGAATCAGCTGAATTTTTTGATCCCGATCTTCTTCTGTAATTTTGAGTTCTATCCGATTTTTCCCAAGTGCATGGTGAATATCAATTAAGCGATCGATCGAATAAGTTGCAGCCATTGGCGCGACAATTTCAAGGGGCTTTGCTTTTGCAGCCGCATCTTTTAAAGATTGAAGATTATTTTTGATGTTTTCCATCAACTTTTGCGCTTCTTCCTGATTCTCAGGTGAAAGCTGGTCGATTTGTTTTTTTAATGAACTAAAAAAATCTTCGATATGGTTTGACTGAAGATTGCCGGCGTGCTCAAAATCCTCCCACCATTTATGGGATAGATTGGCTGGATCAGGAATCTCTGTACGTGAAGTTGTTTCTAGATCATTTGCAGACAGAATTCCAAAAGTTAATGAAAAGATCAGATAAAATGGAAGGAACAGATTCATAATCATTTAATTTCTTTAGGTTACTTATTTAAATTAACAATTCAATGAGAAAGATCCCTTATCTCTCGCGAAATGTTGAAATCACAAAGGAATCAGAGTATACTGGATCTTTCCCAAGAATAGGAGAGTTAACCTCATGACACAATACATTTTTGATCCAATCGCACAATTAACAGAAGAACTTCAAATCCCAGCCCGAAACATCTCAGCCGTTATCCAGCTTCTTAAGGAGGGAAATACAGTCCCCTTTATTGCACGTTATCGAAAAGAGGTGACAGGGAATTTGGATGAAGTGCAGATTAGAGATGTTCAAGAGCGTTATAATTACTTAAGTGAATTGGAAGAGCGTAAACAAACAATTCTTCAATCGATTTCTGAACAAGGAAAATTGACGGACGCATTGAAAGCGCAGATTCTGGCGTGTCAGACAAAAAATGGACTAGAGGATTTATATCTTCCTTATAAGCCAAAAAGAAGAACGCGTGCATCTATTGCACGTGAAAAAGGACTCGAACCTTTAGCAGAAAAAATGCTGGCCCAGCCTATTGGAGAAAATGCTCTAGAGTTTGCTGCTTCTTTCATTAATGTGGAAAAAGGTGTTGAAACTGCTGAAGATGCTCTACAAGGAGCGCAAGATATTCTAGCTGAACAAATTGCAGAAACAGCCGCCATTCGAGCGCTTGTCCGTGAAGAGTTTGCGACAAGAGGAATGCTTGTTTGTCAAGTTGTGGAAGGCAAAGATCAAACGGCAACGAAGTATGAACAGTATTATCAATATCAAGAAAAAGTTGTGAACATTCCTTCCCATCGCTACCTGGCTATTCGCAGGGGTGAGCGTGAGGGAGTATTAGATTTTCATCTAGAAGTAGAAGGCGCACCTCTTTTACATGAAATTTCCCGTATTCTAAAATTAAATCTAGCTTCTTCTTATCATGAGTATCTGAGCTTGGCGATTGCCGATGGTTATAAACGCTTGCTCGTTCCGTCTGTTGAAACAGATTTACGTGTGGAATTAAAAGTGAAATCGGATCGCGATGCAGTGCATATCTTTGCTGAAAATTTGCGCAATCTTTTACTCAGCGCTCCCCTAGGTGAGCACAGTGTAATTGGTGTTGACCCTGGTATTCGCACGGGATGTAAATGTGCAACCATCGATGCCACAGGGAAATTTTTGGACAACATGACCATCTATCCTTTTACTGGAGATGTTGAAAAAGCTGCTCGTGATTTTCTTGCGTTTCTAAATAAACATTCTCCGTTTGCGATTGCGATCGGAAATGGGACGGGTGGAAGAGAAACAGAGGCTTTTGTAAGAAAAATATTATCAGACCACGGTAAGGGTTCGGTCTTAGTTATTTCTGTCAGCGAAGCTGGTGCTAGTGTTTATAGTGCATCCGATGTCGCTCGGGAAGAGTTTCCTGATCTCGATTTAACTGTACGAGGCGCAATTTCTATTGCGCGCAGATTACAAGATCCTCTTGCAGAACTTGTTAAAGTCGATCCTAAAGCTATTGGAGTTGGACAATATCAACACGACGTATATCAGCAGCTTTTACACGATCAACTATCGCAAGTTGTGGAAAGTTGTGTAAACCATGTCGGCGTAGAACTGAATACAGCAAGTGCTCCATTACTCTCTTATGTGTCAGGCATTGGAGCCTCGGTCGCTACTAAAATTGTCAAATATCGGGAACAGTTTGGTGCTTTTAAAAAGCGTCAGCAACTGTTATCTGTGCCAGGACTAGGACCTCGGACTTTTGAGCAAGCCGCGGGATTTCTCCGTGTAAGGGGAGGGGAACACCCACTTGATGCTTCGGCCGTTCACCCTGAGCGTTATTCCCTAGTCGAGCAAATGGCGCAAGATTTACAGATTCCTTTAAATGAACTTTGTTCCAACGTGAATTTGGTTAAACAAATTGATTTAAAGCGTTATGTAACCGATCAGGTTGGATTACCCACGTTACAAGATATTGTGGAAGAGCTTAAAAAGCCCGGAAGAGATCCTCGCGCCAGCTTTGAATCTGCAAAATTCCGTGAAGATGTTTTAACTCTCCAAGATTTAAAAGAGAAGATGCAGCTAGAAGGCATTGTCACAAATGTAACGGCATTTGGGGCTTTTGTGGATATTGGTGTTCACCAAGATGGCCTGATTCACATCTCAGAATTATCAGACCAATTCATTAAAGATCCTTCAGAAGTTGTGAAAACAGGGGATAAAATTAAAGTGACGGTTTTAAGCGTGGATATTGAGCGGAAGCGGATTTCCCTTTCGGCTCGTTCACAAAGTGGATCTGCACCAAAAAGTCTAGCCACTAAAGGCAAAGAGTTTAATCGGCAAGCTCCCAAACCCGCTCCTAAGAAATTTTCTAACAACCCCTTTGCTAATTTATGAAAAAATGGCATGTGATTTTATACGAGTGCGCCCTGGCAATAGCCGGGGTCTGTGCACTACCTTGGCTCATTTACCAAGCGATTTTCAAAAAAAAATATCGAAAGAGTTTTTGGAAACGACTGGGATGGGGCTTTCCCGCTATTCAAAAAGAACAGCGAACTGTTATTTGGATGCATGCTGTTTCAGTCGGAGAAACAAAAGCTATTATAGGTTTGGCAAGATTATTTAAAGAGCGCTTTTCCAATTCTCTTTTGATTATCTCATCCATTACAGAAACGGGACATGAAGAAGCACAGCGCAGCCTGCCTTTTGCGGATCATCATGTTTATCTGCCCTTTGATTTTGGATGGATGATTAAGCCGATCATCAAAAGAATTTCCCCTGACATTGTGATCCTGTCTGAAACAGATTTTTGGTTTAATTTTTTGCATCAGGCCAAACAATCTGGGGCGTTTCTTTCTGTTGTGAATGGAAAATTATCTGAGCGGTCTCTAAAAAGATACCAAATGCTCGGATCCTTTTCTCTGTTTTCGCTATTTGATTTATTTTGCTTACAGAATACTCAGTATCAAAATCGGTTTTCCTCTTTAAACATCCCTCTAACCAAACTCAGTGTGACGGGTAATTTAAAATGCGGGACTATGCTACCACGTCTTTCAGAGCAAGAAATTGTCGATTGGAGGGAAAAGCTAGGGTTTTCCACACAAGATCTTGTCCTAACAATCGGATCTACGCATGATCCAGAAGAGCGAGAGCTTTTAGAGCAATTACAACCGCTTTTACAAAAGTTTCCACAGCTTAAGATTTTGCTAGTCCCTAGACATCCAGAAAGATGTGAACAGGTTGCGCAATTGTTACATCAATCTGATATTCCTTATGAAAGGTATAGTGCAAATGCATCTAAAGAACAGGCCAGAGTCCTACTGGTGGATGCCATGGGGGTTTTGCTGAAGTGCTATCAATTATCAGATGTTGCTATTGTAGCGGGTAGTTTTATCGAGAAGGTGGGAGGACATCATATCTTAGAACCTTCCTACTATGAAGTGCCCGTGTTATTCGGTCCGCATATGCATTCTCAAAGAGAATTTGAGGCGCTTTGCCTTGAGCATGGAGCCGGTCTTCAAGTCAATTATGAAGATATTGCACACTCGGTTGAAATGCTTTTAAATGATGAAGCCTTACGTAAAAGCATCGGAAAAAAGGGATTTCAATTGATGCTAGAACTGCAAGGTGCGCACGAAGTCACATTTAAAACGCTGCAACAGCATCTTAAACGCATTTAAACGCAATTTGAGCAACTATTTTTTCTTTTTTTTTATTTTACTTGAATCTAAATGTGATTCTTTGTTATGTTGTTATTTCTTGATCGTTAAGATCGTGTTATCGCGGGGTGGAGCAGGGGTTAGCTCGTTGGGCTCATAACCCAAAGGCCGGAGGTTCGAATCCTTCCCCCGCTATTTTGTGGCGGTATAGCTCAGTCGGTAGAGCAATGGAATCATAATCCATGTGTCGTCGGTTCAAGTCCGGCTGCCGCTAAATCGTTTTAAGTCCGAATGATTAATCTAACCTATTAATCAGCAAGTTCGGCAATCATTTATCGCGGGGTGGAGCAGGGGTTAGCTCGTTGGGCTCATAACCCAAAGGCCGGAGGTTCGAATCCTTCCCCCGCTATTTTTCCCCTAATCACCAATCCTACTCATTCTTCAGTCAATTAGCTCTTCATCCTTTGTTTTTTTTCTAAAGCTAACTTCACCGGAAACTAATTCATCATTTTCAAATTTTCCTTGCATGATATAGGTATGCCCGATGATTTTGCCTTCAATTAAGGAATCATTGCAGAATTTTCCTTCACAGATCTCATTGTCTGATGACGTTTTATAGCCCTCGATCAATTTTCCATGCAAAAATTGGCCTCTCCAAATGTCGCCATCTGCATAAAAAATCGTTCCTCTACCATTTAATCCTCCTTTGCTTTCGTTAAATGTTCCTTCGCAAATACCACTAGAATAAGTACAAAGATTTTTTAGCTTGGCAAGTTCATTTTCAATCTTCTGGATGATGATCGAATTTTGACCGTGATCCATGAGGTATTGACAGGCTTTTTCCCATTCTCCGATATGGGCTTTTTTGACTATCAAGGAGGGATGCCAAACAGTGATTTCTCTGTGAGTAAGTAATCTTCTCTTCACGTCTTTCTCAAAAATATAAAATCTCTTGGCAAAAGCCTGAATTTTTAAACTCTGATCTGATGCAATCGCTTGCAATGTTTGACATGTCCCAGCTAGAAGAGCCAGCGTTTTAAGATCACAGTATGAAAATATGAAAAGCTGCAGCTTACTAGGGAGTTCAAGGAATTTTTTTTGAGTCTCTTGTTGAGTGTGGATGTCAGAAATCATTGTCGTGTCCTCATAGTTCGTTGGTTCGGTATTCTTTTGCGAATACAAACATCGCTGAATAAGTTCAAGAATTCCTTCAAGGGTAGATTGGATGAGGGCTTACACAGGCAAATGTGAATACTGTTTTTTGTATCAAACTAAACAAATTATGCTTATAACAGAGTGTTTATCTGGAAATTTTTTCTTAATAATAAACCCACCCAAGTTGCGTATAACTAACCCAACTCTCGTAGTTATACGCAACTTGGGTTATTTAATGATAAAAACCATTTAGAATCTTTAATTTTTCTTATTCGAGAATTTCTTATAAAAAGGCTCCAATTAGATCTTCACCCAAAAAAGTTGATT